>JAZNHY010000286.1:0-6656 GCA_045577235.1 Lachnospiraceae bacterium | reverse complement strand
AGCCAAAGAAAGGAAAAACTATGTATACATTCAAACCTATTCCTGAGCGTGTCGCCAGACTGCGCGACGCTGTCCGTGACAGGCTCTTGATCGCGGATGCAGCCAAGGACCGGCTGCAGCTGGAAGCACTGAAAAAATACCGGAAGTACCCTCCTTTGCTGCAGAAACCATACATCTCCTTGTATGTTCTGGAGCGGATGCCGATTGGGATCCAGGAAGATGAATACTTCTTTGGCGACATGGGCAACAAGCACTGGGGCGGTGCCAGAGGCTATATGTGGATTGGCTGCGATATTGAAAATACCTGGCCGATTCAGGAAGATGGCCTTCACCATGCTCCGCTGGATGATCCATTCTATTCCAAGCAGCTGTTGGCTATCTCCCCGGAAGATGTAAAAGAACTGCGTGAAATTGCAAAAGAGCGCGCACAGATCTTAGGCGGCATGGAAGCACCAGACTGGCTTCCTGACGGTGTTCAGGAATTCTTCGCCCTGCAGGCAAACCCATCCGGAAAGAAATACGGCTGGCCGATCTATCTTCCGCCTGGACATCTGACCCCTGGTTATCAGAACATCATGCGGGACGGCTATGGCAAGATCCGCAAGCAGGCCCAGGATTGGCTGGATGAACACGAAGGCAACATCATGGGCGATGATATTGGAAAATATATGTTCTATAAAGCTGCAACGGTAGCATGTGACGGTGCTATAACACTGACACGCCGTTACGCAGACCTGGCAAGAGATCTGGCTGCAAAAGCAACAGATCCGGCTAAGAAGGCAGAATATGAGAGCCGTGCTGAGAGCCTTGACTGGATTGCTACGGAAACACCTCGGACCTTCTGGGAAGCCTGCCAGATGACCATGCTTTATAATGTGTTCCTGAAAGCTGAGAATGACCCGGGCGTTACCAGCATCGGCCGTTTCGACCAGTACACCTGGCCGTTCCTGAAAGCTGACCTGGAAGCTGGCCGCACCACTATGGAAGAAGCACAGGAATATGTAGATGGTTTCTTCCTGAAGATCAACACCTTCTATTATGGCGGCTTCGGTAAGAATGCCCAGACCGCAGGTATCGGTCATCTTGGTCAGCACACCACCATTGGCGGTACAATTCCTGCAACCGGCGAGGATGCAGTAAACCCGGTCTCCTACATGGTATTAGAGACAATGGCTCGTCTGGATCTCCACGAACCGACCATCTCACTCCGTGTAACGAAGAACACACCAAAAGAGATGTGGGACTGCGCAATGGCAGCATCTACCCGTGTAGGCGGACTGCCGCTTCTTCAGAACGATGAAGTGATCATTCCTTCCCTCATGAAGGAACTGAACTTCTCTTTGGAAGATGCTCGTAACTTTGCATTCATCGGCTGCCAGGAGATCACCGGATCAGGTAACGATTACCCTGCTCCGAATGGTTCCGCAATGGGCCATAACGGCATCTACTGGGCAATCGCTCTGCTTATGGCTATCAACAACGGCATCAACCCGATCAACGGCGCACAGTGTCCGGAAAAAGTTCGTTCCGGATATCTGTATGACATGGATACATTTGAAGATGTTAAAGCCGCTTTTGAAAAGATCTGCACCTGGATGCTGACCTGGTCCGCATCGCTGAATAACCTGACAGAACATGAATATCCACGTCTGTTCCCATACCCGAACCTTTCTATCTCTACAGAAGGATGTATGGAAAAAGGCAAGGATGTTTCCGAAGGCGGCGCAAAATATAACAGCTACGGCGGCACAGCAACAGGTCTTGCTACCACAGCAGACTCTCTGACTGCTCTGAAATACATTGTTTATGATAAGAAGATCGCAACCCGTGAAGAGTTCCTGCAGGCTGTTCTGGATAACTGGGAAGGCCATGAAGAACTGCGGCAGATCGTTCTGAACACCGTTCCTCATTACGGAAACAATGATCCATACGCAGACGAAGCAATGACCTATGTCATGGATCTGTACTACAACATCACGCGTGCATTCTCTACATGCAGATGTACGACTTACAAATGCGGCACCTTCGGTGCTTCTGACCATGTGGTACAGGGCGAGATCACCTGGGCAACCCCTGATGGAAGAAAGACAGGAGAACCGATCGCTGATGCATGCAGCCCGGCACAGGGAAGAGATAAATGCGGCCCGACTTCCGTGCTCACTTCTTCTACGAAATTTGATCATGGTCACTACCTTGACGGCATGGCAGTAAACCTGAAGATCCATCCGACATCTCTGCAGGGAGATGAAGGCATGACAAAACTGGAGAACCTGACTCAGACTTACTTCAATCAGGGAGGTATGGAAGTCCAGTATAATGTGGTCGACGGCGAAACACTTAGAAAGGCACAGAAACATCCGGAGAAATACCATAACCTGGTAGTCCGTATTGCCGGCTTCTCTGCTTACTTTGTAGATATGACTACAGAAATGCAGAACGATATCATCTCTCGTGCTGAGCACAGAGCATAATCAAAAAAGAATACTGAAAAGGGTCGGACATATGTCCGACCTTTTTATTTGTCATTTGTAAAAGAATCTATCAATATCTTCCCAGATCTCTTGCAATATAATATGCATTAGTCGTTGCCGTCCAGATATCCTTTGGCACAATACAGTCACCGATTGCATAGAATTCCAGCGCGCAGTCACGCAAAGCTTCTGATTCTTCCATCAGAGGTCTTTGTCCAACAGCATAAATGATCGTATCCGCCTCATAAAGATGCGTTCCGCTCTCTGCATCCGGATAGACTTTAGGCATATCAAAAATGAACCGCTCACTTGGTGTAGCCCCGGTATATTCGCACAGCACTCCTTTGTCCGTGATCTCCAGTGCCTTGGTACCGGTAGAGGCATGAATACCATACTTTTTCATCTGACCGGAAATTGCAAGAGCATGAAGATTGTTTCCGCCAGTGTTCAGATCCGGAAGCATTTCTATGATCGTACACTTGCTTCCCTTCATTGACAGGAAGATTGCCAGCTCCATACCAACCAGGCCTCCTCCAAGGATAACAACATTCTTTCCGGCTTTTTCCGGATGATAGTAGATCTCTTCTGCCCCGAAAACATTCGGACCGTCAATACCAGGAATCTGCGGTTTCACAGGTCTGGCCCCAAGCGCTGCAAGAATCACATCCGGCGCGATCTCTTTTGCCCGTTCAGGCGTCACTTCCGTATTCAACCGCACTTCAATCTTTTCATCCTTTTCGATCAAGTGCTTCTGGAGCTCAATGTAACGGTCCAGTTTCTCTTTAAACGGAACTTCTTTCTCGCAGCGCAACACGCCGCCCAGAGAGGTGCTCTTTTCACACAAGATGACCTCGTGTCCCCTTTCGCTGGCCTTCAGAGCTGCCTGCATTCCTGCCATTCCGCCGCCAACGACAAGCACTTTTTTCAGGACTTTCGGAAGTGCTATTTGATAGTTTGTTATTTCAAATTCATGGCCGGACTCCGGATTGATAGCACAGTTGATGATATCTGAATGCATATGTTTGGAGAAGCAATATAAGCATCTCATACACTCTCTTACTTCATCATCACGTCCAGTCATAAGTTTGACCGGCAGATCCGGATCACAGATCAATCCACGTGCAAGTTCCACAACATCCGCCTGACCGCTGGCAATGATTTCTTCCAGCTGTTCTGGATCAGAAAGTGCTCCAACTGTTGCGATAGGCGTATTCTTTATATGTTTTTTGATCTCTGCTGCATATTTCACGTTGCAGCCGTCCGGAAGGAACAGGCTCGGATGCGTAACCGTGAAAACATCCGGCACCTCATGAGAACCAGTCGAAACATGGATCAGGTCTGCATGTCCTTCCAATTGATGGGCAAGATCAATACCAAATTCAATATGGTATCCGCCGTCATAGACTTCATCGCCGACGATCCTTATCTCAACAGGGAAATCACTGCCGCAGACCTGATGGATCCGGTCGATGATCGCATTCGCCAAACGTGCACGGTTTTCTACACTTCCACCCCATTTATCTTTACGGGTATTTTCTTTTGAGAGGAACTGCGTGATCAGCCAGCCATGACCGCCATGGATGGTAACCATATTGAAGCCGCTTGTCTTACAGTACAACGCCGCTCTGGCATGCTGTTCAATGACTTCCATGATCTTATCTTCATCCATCATTTTGATCGGTGTTCCGTTAGCCGTGACCCCGTCTACCGGACCGTATAGCTCATAGCCCAGGCTTGCTGAATAAGCTGCCGCATTTCCTGCGTCCAGTAATTCCATCGAAGCCACAGCACCATGACGGGTAATGGAATGCGCAAGATCTGCCATGGAAGTTCTGTATGTTGCATCCCACAGATTGATCTGTGATTTCCTTGCTCTTCCTGCTATATTCGGACATCCATCACCGACGCAGACAGAAGCAGCACCTCCAATTGCTTTTCTTTCATAATAACCAATACAATAACGTTCCGGATCGATCGACACTCCGGTTGGGGAATGAAAGATCCTATTTTTAAACTGCTGTCCCCCGATCTTGATCGGTGACAATAAATGCGCATATTTGTTCATCTCTCAAACGGTGCCAGTGCACCATCCTCCTTTCTGACCGGCAATACAATCCGGCGTTGCTCTGATGCCATCAGTATACACTAACAGAAGGCCGACTGAAACTATTAATCACCTAAGTATCCTGTTTTCTTCTTTTTATCCAGATGATATAATTTTGATGTTAAAAAGTATTAACCTTGTTTAGTTCAGAAAGGGATCAAATATGAAAACGATCACATTAGGAAAAACAGGCATAGAAACTCCGCAGAATGCGTTCGGCGCACTTCCTATTCAGCGGATCAGTAAAGAAGAAGCCGTAAAACTCCTGCGCAAAGCATTTGATGGCGGCATCACGTTCTTTGATACTGCCCGTGCTTATACGGACAGCGAAGAAAAAATCGGCGAAGCGTTCGAAGGAATGCGGGATAAACTATTCATCGCGACCAAAACCATGGGCGGCACTCCGGAAAAACTCAAAGAAGATCTGGATACCAGCCTGAAAATGCTGAAAACAGATTATGTGGATCTTTATCAGCTGCATTGCGCATCTCAGTGCTATCGTCCGGATGACGGAACTGGCTTGTATGAGGCACTTCTGGAAGCAAAAGAACAGGGCAAGATCCGTCACATTGGAATTACCGCCCATAAGATAGGCGTGGCAGAAGAAATTGCAGAAAGTGGTCTGTATGAAACACTACAGTTCCCATTCTCTTATCTGGCAACCGATCGCGATATTGCACTGGTAAAGAAATGCGAAGAAAACAACATGGGATTTATTGCCATGAAAGGCCTGTCCGGCGGACTCTTGAATAATTCAGCTGCCTGCATGGCATTTATGAGTCAATTCCCTGTTCTCCCAATCTGGGGGATCCAGCGTGAATCAGAATTAGATGAGTGGCTTTCTTTCTTCCAAAAAGATGTCACCATGACTGACGAACTAAAACAGATCATAGTAAAAGACCGGAGCGAAATGCTGGATGAATTCTGCCGCGGCTGCGGATACTGTGCACCATGTACAGCCGATATCATCATTAACCAATGTGCCCGTATGTCACAGCTGATCCGCCGCGCTCCGTCAGCAACCTGGCTTTCTGAGCATTGGCAGAAAGAGATGATGAAGATTGAGAACTGTGTTGAATGTAACCTCTGCAGGCCAAGATGTCCATATGGTCTGGACATTCCATCCCTGCTCCGCAAGAATCTGGAAGACTACAAAAAAATATTAGCTGGCGAAGTTACAGTATAAAGCAAAGGAGAAAACTAACTATGGGAAAAGATTTTTCAAGGCTGGATGCTTTACTCGAAGAATTTGCAAACAACAGCGTTCCGGGATGTACCTGCAGTATCATGCAGGGCGATGAACTGATCTATGAAGGAGCTGCCGGTTATGCCGACATCGCCTCCGGGAAAAAGACCAACGTGCATTCTATGTTCCGCCAGGCATCAACCACCAAACTGTTTACCTACGCGATCCTCGGAATGCTTTATGAAGAAGGAAAGTTTCTGTTTTCTGACCCAGTTGGAAAGTATTTGCCGGAATGGAGTGAAACAAAGAAATTTATCCGGAAACCTGATGGTACCATTGACATTGTCCCAACAGAAAAACCTCTGAATATTCATGATGCAGTCTGCATGATGTGCGGACTCCCGTACTGTATGGGACCGGTCGCAAACACTTCTACTCCAACGCTCGCTGCTATGAGTGAGCGGATTGCAAAGCTTCTGGAAAAAGGCACCCCTTCTCTGCGCGATGAAGTCCGTGTTATGGCAGATGTCCCGGTCATGTTTGAACCAGGTACACATTGGTATTACGGTTTTGGAAGTGAGATCACCGGTGCATTGGTTGAAACATTAACAGACAAACCGCTGCGTGAAGTCTTTGTTGAACGAGTCATCGAACCGTTGGAGCTGAAAGATACAGATACCTTTATCAGACCGGAAAACAAAGACCGTGTAGTAACCAATTACCGTAAATTCCCGGATGGGAAACTGGAACCGGCTGCAGATATTTTTGATAAATCCATGTATCCGGAAAACACACCAGTCGGAGCAAGACCGAATCTGATCACCTCCTCCTCCGATTTTGCCGTCTTTATGCAGATGCTTGCAAATGGAGGAACCTATAAAGGAAGAAAACTGCT
>JAZNHY010000285.1:0-3058 GCA_045577235.1 Lachnospiraceae bacterium | reverse complement strand
AAATATACCGGCGTTGATAACAGCCGGATCCTGGAAAACCTGAAAAAGATAGATGACCAAATGGCCCTTGAAATATGGGTTCGCGTTCCACTTATTCCAGGATACAATGACGATAAAGAAAACCTTCTTGCCACCGCAAGTTTTGTAAAAGAGAACCTTCACAAGTGCATGCAGATCCATCTTCTCCCGTTCCACAGGCTTGGTGAGGGAAAATTTGAACAATTGGAAAATGAACCGAACGGCTTTAGCAGTACCGTACCGGAAGACTCCTATATGGAATCTCTCCGGGAATACATCCGAAGTTTTGGTCTGGACTGCAGATAAAGAAAGGCGGCGCAAACGATGAATGATAATACCACTCCTCATTCCGCAAAAGAATACGATGTCGAGATCAATAAAACTATACCTTTTTACAGTACCTTTTATGAGCAGACGATAGATGTCATTACGCAGTGCGATTTTCCATCGATCCGCTGGCTTGACTTAGGATGCGGCACCGGTACTTTGGAAGAACGTGCCTTATCGTATTTTCCAACTGCCGCCTTTGTCCTGGTCGACCCTTCCGAGGAGATGCTGAACCAGGCAAAGAATAAGCTTGCTGCATATGATTTCAAGTATATCTGCGGAAAGTCAACGGATATCTGTTTTGAAGAAGAATTTGAAGTTGTTACGGCAATCCAGTCCCATCACTATATGTCCGCAGAGGAGCGGGAATGTGCCGTAAAGAAGGTGTTCTGTGCCTTGAAAAAGGATGGCATCTTTGTATGTTTTGAAAATGTGGTTCCGGCTGACGAAACAATCAAGAAAAGTGAATTACTGCGCTGGGGACGTTACCAGCAAAGACAGGGAAAAACCGCAGCAGAAGCGCTGGCACATAATGCAAGATGCGGTGTCAGTTATTTCCCGTTAACAGTAGATGCGCATATTGAACTTTTAAAGAAGACCGGTTTTCAGGCCTTCCATGTCTTTTGGATCAGTTATATGCAGATGGGTATTTACGCAATTAAATAAGAAAGGCGGCAGATAAAGGTTGATGTTAAATCTCGATACTGGTTCCCGGAATCTGCACCAGACAGTTGACGCCAGCTGCCTCACAATACTTTGCAAGTTTATAGAATACGACTTCCGTCTTTTCTACAAGACGCGGCATGCCTGTGACTGGCTTGGTCAATGGAGAAAAGAAATTGTCCCAATGCACCGGGATCACCAGCTTTGGCTCCAGTTTGTCGATCGTCTCTTTATAAAATGTTTTTTCCATTGCAGCGTCAGCCTTTTGAAGGCCTGCTACTCCCAGGAATAATACATCTGCTTTATAGCCGTCCATCTGTCCTTCAATATAGTTGAAGCTTGGGCGGATCATAAAGCGCTTTCCCTCTGCTTCCACGTAAAAGTCATAGGAGCCGCCTTCTTTGTAATCGCGAAGATGGGCCGGCTGGCGAAGAGGTTTATCGATGGTCTGACCCAGGTCATTATTCAGCGCCGTAGGCTTGGAATGAATGGACGGGATCACCTTGATACGATACTTACCAACCTCATAGGTTTCATTGGCTGCAAATTCTACCAAACGGTCTTCCGGGACATCACCGCCGCGCGCCACATTCATCGTAGAGCTGGCGCCGTAGATCATCGCATTACACTTATTAGCAATATAAGGTGCATCCATTACATGATCATGATGAGAATGAGATACAAAGATCGCTTTCAGCCGGTCTACGTGATGCAGTTTCAGCTTTTCATCCACGACCTGAGTATCCGTCGACTCGCTCGACGAGGAAATGTATTTCATCAGGGACGGCCTGGTCATATGTGCGTCAAAGAAGATCTGATCCTTGCCGTCATCAAACAGTAATGTAGTTGTTCCAAAAAATGTTACTTTCATTTTATGCACCTTTCTATTGATTCGTTTCGGATATAATCGTCTTCCCCATCATACTCTTTGGAACGTCTTATTTCCAGTCTTTTTATAGACAGCGTCATTCACAGCTGATAAACTTCACATATGCATGCATCATCTCAAAAATCTTATATCATGCTGATCACTTCGCTGGTCATCTTCGGAACCATAGGAATCTTCCGCAGATACATTCCGCTGTCTTCTGCTCTTATCGCGTTTTTCCGGGGACTGGTTGGTGCGCTTTCTTTATTCCTGATCACCTTGTTTTTAAAGAAAGAAAAGTGGCAGCGGATCGGCGCCAAAAAGTTTATTGGTCTGGTTATCACCGGCGCATTTATCGGCGTCAACTGGATCCTGCTTTTTGAGGCTTTTAATTTCACCACCATTGCTAAAGCAACGCTTTGTTACTATCTGCAGCCGACAATCGTACTGCTTACTGCGCCGATCTTTTTAAAAGAAAAACTGACCCTGAAAAAGATCCTCTGCGCAATTGCCGCTCTTGTTGGCATGATACTGGTTTCCGGTGTCCTGCGTGCCAGCGGCACACAGACCGGAGATTTTAAAGGCGTTCTGCTGGCACTCGGCGCCGCCTGTCTTTACGCAGCCGTTATCATTCTGAACAAAAAGATCACGGACGTGAATATCTATCAAAAGACCACGATCCAGCTGTTTTTTGCCGGCGTGATCCTGCTTCCATATTTACTGTTTACAGGGGATTTTAAGAATCTGACACTGAATGCAAATACGGTAATCCTGCTTCTGATCGTCTGCATCATTCACACGGGATTGGCGTACGCGCTCTATTTTGGCAGTATGACGGCGTTAAAGGCACAAACCATCTCATTGTTCAGCTACATCGACCCGATCGTTGCTATGGTCGTTTCCGCCGTTATTTTGAAAGAAGGGATCACGTGGGAAGGCATCATCGGCGCCGTGCTGATCATCGGCTCTGCCATTGTCAGCGAATATGAACGGAAGTAACCTCAACGCTTCCTGGTATGACTGATCACATACTGGTAACGTGCCAGTACAGAATCAGTGACTTTATCCCATGGAACAGGAAGGGTCTTCTTTGCATTATCTCCGACTGTCTTTCGCAGATTGTTGTTGTCCAAAGCCGCCCGTATCACCTTTGCCAGATCAACCGGATCATCTTTGCACAAA
>JAZNHY010000284.1:0-5148 GCA_045577235.1 Lachnospiraceae bacterium | reverse complement strand
TCTGACAGACTGTGTTCTCATTGTGACCCGTTATTTTGGCGGGATCCTTCTTGGCGCCGGTCCTCTGGCAAGAGCTTACGGGCAGTCTGCAGCACTGGCCGTGGCAGCGGCAAAAGAAAATGGACTGATAGGAACTCTATTAGTTGGACAAAAGCTTATTGTTCAATGTGACTATAATTATCTAGGAAAACTACAGTACCTTTTTTCGCAAAATGAAATTACTCCTCTGTCGATTCTTTATGAGGAGACTGTTACATTTACACTTCCAGTGGAAAACAGCAAACTTTCTTCATTGAAGGAGAAAATAAAAGAAGCCACCGCGGCTTCTGCAAAAACAGAAGATGGAGGCGGCATTCGTTTCATTAAACAGGGTCAGAAGATCCTGCTTTACTAATATCGTTTACAGTTTTTCAACATCAACGTCTACACGTCCATCTCCGTTGAAAAATCACTCCTTTCAATACCTCTTAACGCCCTTTTTAGTGGTCTGTGCTCACACCGTTGAAAAAATAAAAGAAAGAGGCCTTTTTCTATAGAAAAAAGCCTCTAAAAACTACTTTTCATCACAGTTTTACAACGCAATAAGCAGAAATGACTGTGCCGTTGAAAAAGAATTAATTCTGTTTTCTTCAAGAGCGATATTCAATTTATTCAACAGGCAGAAATCAGTTTCCCAGCTTTGCAAGCTGTGCTGTAACCTGCTCCATCATACGAGAATACTTTTCTTTCTTTTCCTGCTCTTCTTTAATTTTGGCCTCCGGTGCTTTATTCACAAAGTTCGGGTTGGAAAGCATTCCATTGACACGTTTCAGCTCGCCCTCTAAACGTTTCTGCTCGCCCAGAAGACGTTCTCTTTCTTTGTCCTTATCGATCAGATCCTCTAATGGGATGCAGCAGGTGACTTCTGCCAGAGAAACACTCATGGCATCATCCGGAATTCCCTGATGATTTTCCTGGATATGCACCTCGCTGGCTTTTGCCAGAACACTGAAGAATATTTTTCCTTTCTCAAAGATGCTGCGCACCTTTTCTGACTGGCTGACCACAAACACATGAGCCTTTTTGCCCAATGGTACATTCATCTCGGAACGACCGTTACGGATCGCACGAACTGCTTCTTTGATCAGCTCGATCTCTTCCTCGGAATCCTCAAAGCACAGAGCCTCGCTGTATTCCGGCCATTTAGAGATCATGATGGACTCTTCCGGATTCTCTTCCGGAACGCAGGTCCGGAGCGTTGTATAAATTTCCTCTGTCACAAACGGCATATAAGGATGCAGAAGCTTTAAGGACATCAGCAAGACTTTCTGCAGCGTATATAATGCGGCTGTCTTGGAATCTGCACCTTCATCTGATGTATCATACAGTCGAGGTTTCACCATCTCAATGTACCAGTCGCAGAATTCCTCCCAGATGAAAGCATACAGCTTATCGGCAGCAATACCGATCTCATACTTATCCATGTTCTCCGTCACTTCTTTAGCCAGTTTATTGACCTTGGATAAGATCCACTTATCCGCATCCGTCAGAAGTGCGTAGTCAAAGTCTTTGATCCCTTCTTCTGGCATATTCATCAAAATGAACCGGGAAGCATTCCAGATCTTGTTGGCAAAATTCCGGCTGGCCTCTACACGTTCAAAATAGAAGCGCATGTCATTGCCAGGCGTATTGCCAGTAGCCAGCGTAAAGCGCAGTGCATCGGCGCCATACTGATCGATCACCTCCAGCGGATCAATACCGTTGCCAAGTGATTTACTCATTTTACGTCCCAGCTCATCACGGACCAGCCCGGTAAAGAGCACGGTATCAAACGGTTTTTCTCCCATCTGCTCATAACCGGAGAAGATCATACGGATGACCCAGAAGAAGATGATGTCATAGCCCGTGATCAGAAGATTGGTCGGATAGAAGTATTCCAGATCCTTTGTCTTTTCCGGCCAGCCTAATGTACTGAATGGCCACAAAGCAGAGGAAAACCAGGTATCCAGACAGTCCTCATCCTGATGGAAGGATTTGCCGTGACATTTTGGACACTCTGTCGGTGCAGATTTGGAAACGACCATCTCTCCGCAGTCTTCACAGTAATAAGCAGGGATACGATGACCCCACCAGAGCTGTCTGGAAATACACCAGTCACGGATGTTGTCTGTCCAGTTATGGTAAAGCTTGCTCATACGTGGAGGAATCAGTTTCACTTCTCCTTCATCCACCGCTTTGATGGCCGGCTTGATCAGCTCGTCCATCTTTACAAACCACTGTTCTTTGATCATCGGCTCAATGATCGTGGAGCACCGGTCATGATAGCCGACAGAATGCTCATGATCCACCACCTTCACCAGAAGGCCTTCTGATTCCAGGTCAGCCACGATCTTATCGCGGCATTCCATAGTGGAAAGTCCGGCATATTTTCCGCCGTTCTCATTGATATAACCGTCATCTGTAAAGACGCAGATTTCTTCCAGTCCGTAACGTTTGCCTAATTCAAAGTCGTTCGGGTCATGGGCCGGGGTAACCTTCATGGCACCTGTTCCAACTTCCAGATCAATATACGGATCTGCGATGATAGGCATTTCTCTTCCAACCAGAGGCAGGATGCATGTCTTGCCGATAAATCGCTGATAACGCGGATCATCCGGATGAACGATGACTGCAGTATCGCCCAGCATGGTTTCCGGACGAGTGGTAGCAATCTCAATAAAAGTATCTTCCCCTTTAATTGGATAGTTGATGTGCCAGAATTTACCAGGAGTATCTTTATGTTCAACTTCTGCGTCGCTGACAGAGGTCTGGCACTTTGGACACCAGTTAATGATCTTGGTTCCTTTATAGATCCAGCCTTTCTCATACATTTTGACAAAGACATCCAGCACAGCGTTGGAAACACCTTCGTCCATCGTAAAGCGTTCCCGGTCCCAGTCAGCGCTGCTGCCCAGTTTCTTTAACTGTGTAACAATACGTCCGCCGTACTCTTCTTTCCATTCCCAGGCGCGTTTTAAAAACCCTTCTCTGCCAAGATCTTCTTTATGGATTCCTTCTTTTTTCAGGGTTTCAATGATCTTAACTTCAGTTGCTATGCTGGCATGGTCGCATCCAGGTTGCCACAGCGCATTGTAGCCCTGCATTCTTTTCTGGCGGATCACGATATCCTGCAGCGTATTATTGAGTGCATGCCCCATGTGGAGCTGTCCTGTGATGTTCGGAGGCGGCATAATAATGGTGAACGGTTTTTTACTCTCGTCCACTTCCGCATGAAAATATTTCTTCTCGAGCCAGCGGTCATAGATCACCTGCTCGATCTCTTTTGGGTTATAGGTTTTAGCTAATTCTTTCATGATAGTCTTTTTTCCAATCGTCTATTATTTTTTCACTGTTATTTCCGTTTTCAAAATTACGGATAAACAAAAGTGTTTCATCACTCGTTTCAATCTCCCGGCGCAGGGCGCCGACTCGTTTGCGGATACGCTCCAGGGTATCATCCGAAATATGATACCGCATAATGGTCTTTAAAAGCTCTTCTTCATCATTATTGACCAGAGCCATATATACGCAGGACCTCGCATAAAGAGGATCCGGATATATTTCATACGCACGTGCAAAATAGCTGTTGGCGTTTCTGCTCATAAACATCTTGGCATAGATCACGCCTATGGCATAAGCGACTCTGCCGTAAAATGCTTCCGGCATCACTTCATCATTATCCATGTTGTTTAAGATATCGAAATAGACATTCAGGGCATCTTCCAGTTTTCCCGCTTTATAATAAGCATCGCCCTCGATCTTGATCCGCTCTGCATTGCTCATGTTATCGATGTTCATGACAGCATTAGCGATCTTGCCCAGTTCAAAGCCGGAATAATAATAACTTTCATTCAGGATGCATTTGATGAAATCCTGCACCGTTCCGTCATTGTCTGCGATCTCACGAAGCTTTTCAGCGATATCCTTATGTCCCAGTTCAATATCAATGTATTCAAATAACGTCTCACTGAAGAAATCCCTGTAGACGAGATTAATGTGGTTGTAGATAAAGTAGTTGATCTCCTCCAGAGAATAGACGTTCTGATCCAGCGCCTTGATATAAAATGGATGATTCGATTGTCTTCCGCAAACCTGCAGTGCCATTTACACGTACCCTTCCATATTCAGGCGTTTGACGACTTTTTCGCCGCTGCCCTTGAAAAACTCTCCGAACCCTTTATCAGTTACAGAGATCTCACACTCACAATCATTGAAATAGTGGATTGAAATCTCTACCCGGGTGGTCTTATTTGGCCGCTCCGGGAAACTGCTCAGATCAAAATCCACAAAGGTCCTCTCTCTGCTGACCAGAGAGGTAACGTAAAACCGGATCGTTGTAATATTATCCAGAATAAAATCCGTGACCAGGCCGGCATCATAATAATCCACCGGTGCTTTGCTCAGATTCAGGATGCACGGGCTTCCTTTATAGACAGCTTCCACTGCAATGGTGGCTTTCGTCCGCCCGTCACAGATAATGTTGTAATCTTTCTGTTTTTCATCTGCTCTGCGGACCCCGGACAGACATGCCCCTTTGGCATAAAGGTTATTTCCCTTGAATGCACGGGCACGTTCGGAAACCTCCTGCAGCGTCTTTACAAACCACAATTCATTGAATCCTTCCCCGGTAAAATAAACACTGGAGATTGGGTTCTCCTGCAGGATCTCCTGGATCAGTTCTTTTAACTGCTCATCCAGATGATCTACATAAGAATAGTTTTCCAGACCCTGGTAAGAGAACTCATCATGCGTTTTTTCAAACACATAAACCAGATCCCCTTCCGGTCCTTTCTGCACACTCAGCTGTTTTTCAAAGAAACCATCTCTGGAGAAATCAAACAGCTGTGCTCCTTTCTCCCAGATGCTGCGGTCTTCTTCCAGCACGTAATAGACAAAGCTCTCTGCACAGGACTGCAGTTTGATCTTGTCTGCAGGCAGTTTCAGCAGACGGAACACTTCATAAAGTATGCTGCGGATCTCATAATTGACCTCCCGCAGATTCACTGTGATATTCTCAATACTCATGATTGAAGTCGTGACCTGCGTCAGTTCAATGATCTTGCCAAAGTAAACAGCCAGAAGCTGTGTATAGGAATACTCTTTCTCGTTGATATAGCATTTTTCATTCAG
>JAZNHY010000283.1:0-4374 GCA_045577235.1 Lachnospiraceae bacterium | reverse complement strand
GACAGAACGAATAAAGACCGCTTATTACCGGGTAGGAGAAGGAAACAAAAAGAAACTGCTTGTGTTACATGGCAATCTTTCCTCCTCGGTATTTTTTATGCCGCTTGCGCCATATCTGGAAAAAGACTATGACATCGCGGTCCCGGATCTCAGGTGTTTTGGAAATACGCAGGATCTTCCGATTGATGCGACCAGAGGGTACCGTGATTGGAGTGATGATATTTACGCATTCTGCCAGGCTATAGGGTGGAAACACTTTACGCTTTTGGGATGGTCCATGGGCGGCGACATCGCAATGCAGTTTGTGATCGACCATGGCAAGATGGTGGACAGGCTGGTACTGGTAGCACCGGGATCGCCATATGGATTTGGCGGAACGATCGATGAAAAGGGAACACCACATTCACCGTTGGGATTAGGTTCCGGCGGCGGCAGTGCAAATCCGGCATTGCTCTTTCCGACCAGCATGGGAAGCCGTCTGGTGTTGCGCGACCTGCTGAACCGCTTTTTATTCCGGCCGGATTTCCGGATGAGTCTGGAATGGGAGAACCGGTTTATCGATGCCACATCGCAGATGCGGATCGGCACCGATTATTATCCGGGGAATTATGAGACATGCGCCAAATGGCCATATGTAGTTGCAGGAGATAAGGGCGTTTTAAATACGATGAGTCCGAAATACGGCAATCTGGAAGCCTTTCTGGATATAGAGAAAAAACCGGAAGTACTCTGGATCCACGGCGACTGCGATCAGATCGTTTCAGATGAGTCGATGATGGAATTCGGTTATCTGGGCAAGATTGGTATGGTGCCGGGCTGGCCGGGGGAAGAGGAATATCCTCCGCAGCCGATGATCAAACAGACACGCTACTTCTTTGAGCAGTATAAAAAGAAAGGCGGATTATATGTGGAGGCACAGATCCCGGGCGGGCATGTCTGCATTCTGGAATCGCCGGTCCACTTTATTGGCGCGCTGAAGGCGTTTGTAAAATAAAAGAATATCTGCGAAAAAGCGATAATAAATATTGTTAAAAAAAGAAATCTGCCGAAGCAGATTTCTTTTTTGTTGTATGTGGTGTTCTAAAAAGTTTTCAGGAAAGAAAACTTTTATTAGCATTATCCAATATAGGAAAGCAGATCCAAAACAGCGCAGTTTGTGATTTCAGCATTTCCTTCCAGATCCTGATAAACATCAACGATGTAAAGTGCAGAGACCGGAGTCTCTGTTACGGTCTCGCCATAGCAGAGATATTTGTAATTCTTGCCTGCAACGACCTGAGTTCCTAACAGGGAGAGAGGTTTCAGATCAACACCGACAAAATTCTGTGCAGCTTGATCAAAAGCAGCCTGTGCATCTTCATACGGCATCATGATCGGTTTTCCGCCAGGAAGCGTGATCTCCCATGCGCCGACAGCTGCTGATGCATCAACGTTATCCTTCACCTTCAGATTTGTCAGGTCAATTTCTGTTACGTTAGAGACGCTGGCCTCACCCTGAAGATTCTGATAAACGACAACAACAGCCCAATGCGGGATTGGCTTGGATGTGACTGGAGTTGCTTTGCAGAGATATGCATAGTTCTTGCCGGATACAAGCTGTGTTGCAAGAACTGCAGCCGGTTCATAGCCTACGCCGGTAAAACCTTCCATTGCTTTATCAAAAATGGCCTGATCTTCCTCTGTCAGAGAAACGCTCAGATCCGGAGTCAGTGACCATCCGCCTAAAAGAGCCATGCCGGCAGAGCTTCCGCCTTCATCGCCTGCGAGAGCACCAGAGCCTGATGCGGCACCAGAGCCTTCAGGAACATCGGCAGGTTCTTTTTTACCGCAGGCTGCAAGCAGCAGAGTTGCGCTCAGTGCACCAACCAGCAGGAGCACAATTGCTTTTTTCATTTTTCTTCTCCTCCATATAATTTTTCAGTCTGTATTACAGAATTGATTCTTATTTTATCGTCCTGGAAACACCCCGGATGTCTACTTATCCTATTCCGTAATTGTGATAAAACGATGAATATATTATAATTCTTTTGTGAGTGGTTGTAACTATATTTATATCATTATTAAAAGCTGAAAGGGGATTGCCCAAGGAGAAGGATTATGAAAAAAAGGATTCAGATACTTAGCTGCTTAGTGATTCTGATTCTTATCTTAGCGCTTCTGAGCGGGTGTGGTATCTTTCAGATCAGAAAGACTTCCTGCCTGGGCAGCGCCAAAGAAAAAGAGTCGATACCAGAAACGACTACACAGGAAATGACCACGGAGGAAGTGACCACAAAAGAAGCTGCAACGGAGCCTGCGACATCGGGCGGGACTGTTTCAGCTGATGGGGCAGAAGTTGTCATTGATGCAAACACGCAGTATGAGGCAAACATCTTCCTCAGCAATTTCGTGGAGCAGTATGATTTTGTGGACTTTGATATCTATGCTTATGGCGGCAAACCGGTTATAGATTTTGCACATCGGTTTGCAAAGATCAATGAAGGGGGAGCAATCTCCTATGACAGTTTGTACGAGGTGGTCACGCTTGATTATGTGCAGGGCGTTTTAGACAGGTTCTTCGGGCTGACGATATCTGCTCCGGATTATCTGGATCTGCCGGCGCCGACTTATACGTTTGATTCATCCTATCATGGTCCGTATTACAAAGATGGGAAGTTTTATTACGATGCAGCGGACGGCGCGACCTATACGAGGTTCGCAGTGGTCTATAAGATCTTAAATTTCACAGATGGTCATCAGGAGATGGCATTCCGTATTTATGACCGATTGGATTTTGATACGGTTGGGGGTTTGGCTGTTTCAGATGCGCATTATCATCTGACGCTGGCGGAAGCGGAAGCCAACCCGAACCTGCTGAACGTTGGCAACGGATACGCAAAGGTATATCCGAAAGTGTATGGCGGACATAACACGTATCAGCTGATCGAATATCACGAATATGGTCTGGGTGGTATTGAATCGTATTAAGAGCGGAGTTTTTTAAGAGTCGAGTTCTTTTTAAGAGCGGAGTTCTTTTAAGAATCGAGTTCTTTGAAATGGAGAGGCTGATCTGAAATAGAGATAGCAGGGTCTGCAGTCGGCTCTGTGCGCAAAGGGTTCGGTACGGATCCGAATAATACACAGACTGCAGCATCCCTGCTATGAGCGTTTGCATGATTATATATACTTTTCTGATCGTTGGTAAGCCCCGTGGGGGGTTGCTGGATTGTTCTTTTGAAAGTGCAAACATCACAGAACATTCACAGTTGGAGAGTATGATTATTACAGTTAACAACAGCAAACCAGCTTGAAATAAAATAGTTATTAGTTAAAGGAGTAATAAAATGAGCGAAATTGTTTTAACAAATCAGAATTTTGAAGCAGAAGTAATGCAGAGCGACATCCCGGTCCTGGTAGATTTCTGGGCAGTCTGGTGCGGTCCGTGCAAGATGCTTGCACCGATCGTAGAAGAGATCGCACGGGAATACGAGGGTAAGGTTAAAGTTGGCAAAGTTAACGTTGATGATGAGCCGGAACTGGCAGGTAGATTTGGCATCTCCAGCATCCCGACATTGATTCTGTTCAAGAATGGACAGCAGGCAGCAGTTTCTGTTGGCGTCCGTCCGAAAGAAGAACTGGTTCAGATGCTGCAGTAAAAAGAAAGGGGAGCGTTATGGGAAACAAATACGAAGGAACACAGACAGAGAGGAACCTGGAAGCTGCATTTGCAGGTAAGTCCCAGGCAAGAAATAAATACACTTATTTCGCGTCCAAAGCAAAAAAGGACGGGTTCGAACAGATTGCTGCATTGTTTGAGAAGACTGCGAACAATGAAAAAGAGCATGCTAAGATGTGGTTCAAGGAATTGAACGGCATTGGCGATACCGCCGAGAACCTGAAGGCAGCAGCCGATGGCGAAAACTACGAATGGACCGATATGTACGAAGGCTTTGCGAAGACCGCAGAAGAAGAGGGATTCCCGGAGCTGGCAGAAAAGTTCCGCCTGGTGGCAGCTATCGAGAAACATCATGAGGAAAGATACCGCGCGCTGCTGAACAACATCGAAACCTCACAGGTTTTCGAAAAGAGCGAAGTGAAGATCTGGGAGTGCCGCAACTGCGGACACATTGTTGTCGGCACCAAGGCACCGGACATCTGCCCGACATGTGCACACCCGCAGGCATACTTTGAAGTGAATGCAGAGAACTATTAAGATAGGGTAAGATTAAGAAGAAGCCGCACAGCAATGTGCGGCTTTTTTATTGTTAGGCAAGGCCTGACAAAAAACCACCTGCTATGCAGGTGGAATCAGACAGCTTTAGCTTCAAGCAAAAACCTCCAATGGTACAATAAGTGTAGGTTCGCCAACCGCACTCAATTGAATCAAAGGAGGTG
>JAZNHY010000282.1:0-7883 GCA_045577235.1 Lachnospiraceae bacterium | reverse complement strand
GCTGGACGGGATCATTGTGCCAGGAGGTTTTGGCAGCCGCGGGATTGAGGGCATGATCCTTGCAGCGCAGTATGCAAGGGAAAAAGATGTCCCTTATTTTGGCATTTGTCTTGGTATGCAGATAGAGGTAATTGAGTTTGCCCGAAATGTGGCAGGTATTGCAGATGCGAATTCCGGTGAATTTGATGAGCAGTGCCAGCATAAAGTGATTGATTTTATGCCGGGACAGAGCGAAGATATAGATAAAGGCGGTACCCTTCGGCTTGGCGCTTATCCATGTGAGATCCAGCCAGGGACGAAAATGGAGCAGTGCTATCAGACGACATCTATCAGTGAAAGGCATCGCCACCGTTATGAATTCAACAATGATTACCGGGAGAAGCTGCAGGAGTGCGGGCTTGTGCTCAGCGGCATTTCTCCGGACGGAAAACTGGTTGAAACCGTAGAACTAACAGACAGGGACTTCTTTGTCGGTGTGCAGTATCATCCGGAGTTTAAGAGCCGCCCGAACCGGCCGCAGCCGCTGTTTCTCGGATTTATCGGCGCGGCAAAAAATCGTGCGGAAAGAAGGATCTAATGATTGGAGTGATCGATGTCGGAGGCGGCATGCGCGGTATTTACGGTGCAGGCGTGCTGGATCGGTGTCTGGATGACAAGGTCACCTTTGACTGCTGCATTGGCATCTCCGCCGGAGCGGCGAATGTTCTGGCTTTTTTAGCGAAGCAGAGGGGAAGAGACTACAAGTTTTTCTATGAGTATTCCTTTCGGAAGCGCTACATGAGCATCTGGAACTTTTTCATCGGCCATCGCCTTTTCAATCTGGACTATGTTTATGACACTTTGTCCGGCAGCAAAGGGGAGAATCCGCTGGATTATCCGACGCTGGCCAAATATCAGGGGATCGTCAATATTGTTACCACAGATGGCGTCACCGGGAAACCGGTATACTTTACGCTGGATGATCTACATCAGGATGACTATGAAGTCGTCAAAGCGTCCTGTGCACTTCCGTTTTTCTGCAATCCGCAGAAAGTATATGGAAAACAATATTTTGATGGCGGTGTATCTGACCCGGTCCCGATCGAACGGGCATTTGAATTAGGATGCGACAAGGTCGTTCTGATCCTGACCAAACCAAAAGATGTCAGGAGAACAACAGAGCGGGATGACAAAGGCGTCAAACTGATCAAACGAAAATACCCGGAAGTAGCAAAAACACTGCATAAACGTGCAGAAGTCTATAACCGGGCGGTGGACCGGGCAATCGAATTGGAAAAAGAAGGGAAAGTTCTGATTGTTGCACCGGATGATACCTGCGGTATTGATACGACAAAAAAAACAAAAGAAGGTCTGCAGGCATTATATGAAAAAGGCCTGGCGGACGGCGCAGCGATCCGTGATTTTGTAAATAGGTGAGTTATTTAAAAAAGGCCTATGGGGAATCAAACTCCCCATAGGCCTTTTCTTATCGGCACAGCTCAATTTCTGATCAGATTTTCCAGTGTTTCAAACAGCAGTTCCGGCTGCACAGGTTTGGACAGGTGGGCGTTCAGACCGGCCTGCATACTGCGCTGTACGTCTTCATCAAAAGCGTTTGCTGTCAGTGCGATGATTGGGATGGTCGCAGCATCTGCATGATCTAAAGCACGGATCGTCTGCGTTGCCTCCAGTCCATCCATCTCCGGCATACGCATATCCATTAAGATCGCATCATAATAGCCTTCCGGATGAGAGGCAAATAATTCAACTGCTTCTCTGCCGTTTTCGGCGCGGTCAGTCTCCATCTGGCGCATCTGCAGAACCATCTGTATGATCTCTGCATTGATATCTACATCTTCTGCCAGAAGAATGTGCCTTCCGGTCAGATCGGGTTTGGCCTGCTTCCTTTTGGCAGGAATATCCTTGCGCTTCAAAGCGGATTTAAATTCTTCCAGTACGGCGGCGGCGAAGAGAGGTTTTGCAATGAAACTATCTACACCAGCTTCCAGTGCTTCTTCCAGGACATCATCCCAGCGATATGCCGTAAGAATGATGATGGCAGATTCGTGTCCGATTTCTGCACGGATCTGGCGGGTGGTTTCCACGCCGTCCATTTCCGGCATTTTCCAGTCTACAAGGATCAGATTATAAGGCTCCATACGGGCATGGCGCAGCTTGACCATTTCGATCGCCTGCTTTCCGGATGTCGCCAGTTCTGAGGCAATTCCGGCCTTTTCCAGAACCAGCTTCGCATGCTGGCAGGCGACCTCGTCGTCATCTATGATCAGTACCGTCATATCGCCAGCGAGGATCTCTTCATCTTCCTGCATGTCAGCCCTGCTGGAATCAGAGAGGGTGACTGTGACAATAAAGGTTGAACCAACGCCCTTCTCGCTCTCCACTTCGATAGAGCCGTTCATCATTTCCACAATGCTCTTGGTAATGGTCATGCCAAGGCCCGTGCTGCCATATTTATTTGTGGTTGAGGCATCTTCCTGAGAGAAGGTGTCAAACAACTTAGGCAGGTAGTCTTTGCTCATGCCGATACCAGTATCGGAAATGGTAAAACGAAGTGTGGATTTTCCATCAAATTTTGCAGCCCGCTCTACCGACAGCTCAACTTTGCCGCCCTCTGGTGTGAATTTGACGGCATTGCCTAAAATGTTGATCAGTACCTGGCGCAGCTTCATGTTGTCGCCAATGTAGTAATCATCCACCTCTGTGTTGATTTGGCATTGATAGGTAAGGCCTTTGTCCTGGCACTGACCGCTGAACATGGTGTTCAGCGCTTCCAGAAGTTTACGGAAGGAAAACTCTTCGTTCTTCAGCGTAAGCTTTCCGGACTCAATACGGGACATATCCAGAATATCGTTGATGAGCCCTAACAGATGCTCTGCAGAGGCTCCGATTTTCTCCAGATATTCTCTGGTTTTTGGCGGAAGATCCGGCTCGTTCAGGGCAATGCTGTCCAGTCCGATAATAGCGTTCATAGGAGTTCGGATCTCGTGGCTCATATTGGAAAGGAAGGTGGTTTTTGCCTTGCTGGCCTCTTCTGCAGCTGCCAGAGCATAGCTGAGTGCCTGTTGCTGTTCCGCTGTCTTGCGGGTCTGTGCATCCACGTCCACGAAGCAGGCACCTACACTGTCTATCGTCTGCGAATTATCGTCCGCCTGGAGAGCGCGGGCAAACCGGACGGTTTCATAGCTTTCTTTACCATGGCGCTTTACCATATAGGTGTAGGAAATGACACGCTGTCGTTTCAGCCCCTCGCGAATGGAATCCGGCTGGATAAAGCGCAGAAACTCTTCCCGGTACTGATCGGTAATGTATTGATTAGCATATGCAGTTACAGCAGGGAGATAAGAGAAATGTTCCCCGACCCTGAAACCGGGTGCATCCAGATCTGAGTGTGACTGATAACAGACTCCCGTATTCTTGTCCAGCTCCAGGAAATATACGCTCCAGTAGTCGGCTGCCAGGGCAGTGAACATTTTATTCTGCTCTTCCCGCTGCCGCTCTTCTTCCAGCAGTTTTTCCTGCAATTCAAGGCGATGTTCCAGCTCTTCTTGCTTTACACGGTTTTCCGCGGCGGCTGTCTCCTGTTCCAGCTGGAGACGGTTGCTTCTTCTGATCTGGTTAATGATAAAGCCAAACATTAACAGCATTACCACGAAGACCAGGGCAGATTGCAGAGTGCTTCGGGTTACGGTTCTCTTTGAAATGGCGCTGATGCGTTCGCTGATGACGTTTTCCCGAATCAGATAGGTAAGCTGCCAGTTTGTTCCGCCTACCGGGATATAGGTCAGAGTCTCCCGAATGCCGTTGTATGTGAAGGAAACAACACCCCTTGCTCCGGAAAGAAATTCCTGTGTGAAGTATTCGTAGGAGTATGGCTGCTCAAAGATGGCCTTTTGCATGGCATCCAATAAGTTATCGTCCTCGACCAGGCCGCCGAGCACAGAGTCTGTCAGCGCCGTACCGGTATTCGTATAGATGTTGCAGAAGGTCGCGTTGTTGGTGTTCGTTGTCAGAGAAATACCAGCGAGCATCTCCTGCATATCAATGGCCATAAAGCAGACAGACAGCGTTTTTTCCTGGAAAGAAATGCGGACCGGAACAGCGATGATAACGAGTTTTTCCTTGCTTTCCGGATGAAAGATCGAAATCTCCGGCTCTGTTAGCGTCTGATAGTCGAATTCGTATTCGTCAATATTGTGCTGATAACCGGTAGAGGTGTAGATCAAACCTTCTGTATCTACGAAAGCAAACTTGTCCAGCTTGTAAAGCTGCTTCATACGCGTCTGATACGCTTCCAGATGGGTCTTGTCGCTGGTATCCTCTTCAGTCATCAACTCGATCGCCACACGGATCGTTTCGATCTTTTCCTGGAGATTACTTTCTACGACCTGTTCCCGGCGTCCTGCCAGCTCATCCAGATACAGCAGGCTGACGGCCCGGACGGATTCTTCCGTGTCCTTTCTGGCCCTGGAGCCCATCCATATTGTTCCGACGACCAGAATGACCGCGAGGATCAGGCTGCCAATGACTGCTATGGTTGTAGTATTTTTATTCCTTTTATGCTTCATCAGGATTCACACTTTCTTTATTATTGACGATTTTATTGTAAATGCTTCTGTTACCACAGGCAACAGGATTTTCCCGGTTGACAAAGCGCCACAACTGTATTATTGTAGTGATACAGTAATACAGTTAAGGAGGAGTCAGATGGATTGGGAACTTGATAAAAAAAGACCGCTCTGTCCTCAGATCTGTGAACAACTCTGCATCATGATTGCAAGGGATGACCTGAAACCGGGAGATAAGATCATGTCTGTCCGCGAAGTAGCACTTTTGGCACAGGTGACACCAAACACGGTCCAGAAATCCTATGAGCAGTTAGAACAGCAGGGCGTCATTTATTCCAGAAGAGGCGCGGGCTGGTTTGTTTCCGAAAACCAGGAGATCGCAAAGGATGTGCGGGAGCAGTATATCCGTTCCAAAACGGAAGACTATATCAAAGACATGCATATCCTGGGACTGTCCGGAGACGAAATCGAGAAATACGTAAAGGAGTTTATCAATGAGTGAATTATTAAAATGCGAAAATCTTTCCAAACGCTTTGGTTCAAAGAATGCATTGGATAATGTCTCACTTTCTATAGAACCGGGTAAGATCATCGGCATTCTGGGACCGAATGGTGCCGGAAAGACGACCCTGATCAAAATCATCAACGGCCTGCTGACTCCATCTGCAGGAACCATCCTGGTGGATGGAGAGAAAGTGGGAACAAAAACAAAGGCAAAAGTCAGCTATCTGCCGGATGTGGATTTCCTGTATCACTGGATGACGGCGGAACAGATCGTTTCCCTGTTTCAGGATTTCTTTGCAGATTTCCGTGCAGACCTGGCGTATCAGATGCTGGAACGTCTGGGAATCAATAAAAAAGACCGCCTGAAGACCCTGTCAAAAGGAAATAAGGAAAAAATGGCCCTGATCCTGATCATGAGCAGGAATGCATCCCTGTATGTTCTGGATGAGCCGATCGCAGGTGTAGATCCGGCAGCAAGAGACTATATCATTTCCACGATCATCAACAACTACAATCCGGATTCATCTGTGCTGATCTCTACACACCTGATCTCTGATATTGAAGATGTGCTGGATGAAGTGATCTTCCTGAAGAACGGACAGGTCGTCCTGCATCAGGGAGTGGATGATATCAGAGAACAGCACCAGAAATCAGTGGATGAACTTTTCAGGGAGGTGTTCGCATGGTAGGTAAATTAATAAAATATGATTTTCAATCCTTTTTCAGGCTGTTATTCCCGGTCCAGCTGATCGTGATCGGTATTGCGGTCCTGAACCGAATCGTTCAGATTTTTGAGAATGGAACAAGTACATATAAGACCGTTTTTATTTCTTCTATTGTTCTTCTTGTGATCGCCTGTGTGGTAGCACTGGTAATGTCCTATGTGATCGGCATTGTTCGTTTTTATCAGGGACTGTATTCCAGCGAGGGATATCTGAGCCACTCTCTGCCGGTCACATCCACACAGCATATCTGGTCGAAACTGATCGTTTCCATGCTGTTTGAATGTGGAACTCTGCTTGCCATCTTTATTGCGGCAAACGTTGCAACGCTTGGAGAAGTAGGAGCAGAAGTGTACAAAGCAGGCGGTTATGTGGCAAAAGAGATTTTTGCGCAAGTACATTTTAATGGAGTATTGTTTTTGATCGAGTGGCTCCTGATCTTCCTTGTTGCTATGGCATCCAGCCTTCTGATGATGTATTTCTGCATCTCGATCGGACAGCTGGTCAACCGGAAAAAGCTCCTGTTAGCATTTGGTGTTTTATTTGGACTGTATATCCTTGGACAGATCCTTGCCACGATCCTTATTATTTTGGGACCGACACTCGTTAATATTGAGGCCATCAGAACAGTTCTGCAGGATCTTTTCGATTGGGCAGCAGAACACAGGATCGCAGCGATCCATATCGCATCTCTCCTGACACTTTTTGCGCAGTCGGTATTGGCTTTTGTCTACTTCCTGGTAACCGAACGGATCATGACAAAGCGGCTGAACTTATCATAAGAAAGGGGGCAAAAACATGAAGAAAATAAGCAAAATCGTTATTTCGCTCCTGCTGCTGGTACTCTTGAGTCTTTCCCTTGTGGGATGTAAACAGCTGGATGATCTGAAGAAGAACCGCGGTATATACCTGGATGAATCCAAAGAAGAGATTGAACTTCGCGGACAGGTTTATGAAAAAGTACTGGAACGAGTCATGTTCGGAAATACAGAATGGGAAACCTATCTGATCGCGGATGAGTGGTCGCTTACAGTAACCGATAGAGATATCCCGGTCCTTCTGGCAAAAAGCTATGGAGATACCGTCCGCTATAACAGCCGGGATGAAGAAGATCCGGTGATCCTGTGTGTGCCGGATTATCGGGAAAATAATAGTTCAGTAAATGTTTTCTACTGCCGGTCGGATTACCTGGACACGCTGAAAGCCAAATTGGATAACGTGGAGCTGGATCAGTTCTATTACACCAAAATGATGTTTTCCGAGCCGGATAACAAAGTGGTATACAAAAAACAGCTGGTTTCCGGGAAAGCGGCCGAAGTGATCAGAAAGACTCTGGCGCGGCCGAATGATCCGGCTACAGATCTGGACCCGCAGACAGGGTATCCTGATTATGCAGAGTTTAAAGACCTGCGTTATACAGATAAAGATTTGTTGTTCACCAATGACATCAACCTGGAGATCGGCAAAACGAGCACCGGAGATTATTATATCTATGGAGCTTATTCCAAAGAATCCCCAATGACAGAGGATTTGTACTGGAAAAAAGTAGCTCCGGAAGATAATGCGCTGCTCAATGAACTCTTCTCCTCGGACTATGTGGAAACGTTCGTCCCGGAGGATGTGATACATTAGATTAATAAAAAACACACAGTTTCAGGGCACCCGTGAAAAGCGGGTGCCTTTTTTGCTGCCTGATTGTGAAAAGAAAGACAAGACTTACCATACGTAAGCGGTTGTGATAGAATCCAAACGATAAATGCCAAAGGAGAAATACCATGAAAAAAACAATCGCTATCATTATAACTCTGTTGCTTGGCATCAGCCTGTTAGCAGGATGTGGAAAAAAAGAAGAGCAGCCACAGCCGACCACACAGGAACAAACGGCTGCACAGGACACGTCGGTGGAGATCAATGTTACGGCATTAAAGGGACCAACCGGCATGGGCATGGCTTATCTGAACCAGCAGTCGGACGATGGAAATACAGCTTATAAATACACAATTAACTACGCCGGAGCACCGGATGAGGTTGTAGGAGGCTTGATCTCCGGAGAGATCGATATTGCGGCAGTGCCGGTCAATCTGGCAGCTAC
>JAZNHY010000281.1:0-2771 GCA_045577235.1 Lachnospiraceae bacterium | reverse complement strand
CCTTTTCATCATGACAGCAGGAGTGAAAGTCATCGATATCTGCTGCCATCCATTTATCTGTTACCAGTTCAAAATGCATCGTCTTGAAAAACCGCAGCGCATCAGCGTGAGCCGGATCAGAAAGATCCCATGCATCCGGGAGCTTGACCCAGACTTGTTTTGCACCGCAGAGATTTGCTTTATCTACCAGCATCCGTAAGGCAAATTCACCATATCCCTTTTTCCGGAAAGCAGGAATGATGCCAATCTGATCGATATAAAAACGGAACTGCTCAACATCACACAAGATGCGGCCGCACCCGATAAACGGGTCTGTCCCTTCCTCCAGTTCGTCTTTCAGATCGACCAGAATATTGACTGCTTCCGGATCCAGTGCATCTTCTGCAGGATCCATCTGCGCATCACATAAAGATAACTGACGCACTTTAAGTACGTCAGTTAAATCTTCACCTTGGTTGATATATTTACCGTGAATCATTGATTATTCTCCGTCATCAACAACTTCTTCATATTCATCCGGATTATCCGGTTCAAGAATATCTTCTTCGTCAAAAGCTTCGAAATCAGCTTCTTTATCCTCTTCCAGATACTCCTGCTCGCGTCTTGCTGCTTCCTCTTCTGCACGTTTCTTTGCTTCAAGGATCATATCATCTGTATTCAGATGCAGCTTATGATAACGCTTCATACCGGTTCCGGCCGGGATCAGTTTACCAATGATGACGTTTTCTTTCAGGCCAATCAGCGGATCCACTTTACCGTTGATTGCTGCTTCTGTCAGGACCTTGGTGGTCTCCTGGAAGGAAGCGGCGCTGAGGAAGGAATTCGTAGCCAGAGATGCCTTGGTGATACCCAGGATGATCTGCTTTCCTTCTGCCGGCTTCTTGCCTTCTGCGACCAGCTGCTTGTTGACCTTGTTGAACTCTACCAGGTTCACGGTCGTTCCGGACAGGAACTCGGAATCACCGGCATCTTCCACATTCACTTTCTTCAGCATCTGACGCACGATCACTTCAATATGTTTGTCGTTGATCTCAACACCCTGCAGACGGTAGACTCTCTGGACTTCCTTCATAATGTAGTCCTGTACGTCTTTTACGTCTTTCACTTTCAGAATGTCATGCGGGTTGATAGAACCTTCTGTCAGTTTTTCACCGACATCTACCTTCACCTTCTGACCTTCCTGGATCCGCATTGTGGAACCGTAAGGAATCAGATAAGCCTTTTCTTTTCCGTCTTCTGCAGTTACAACGATCTCACGTTTATTTTTATTCATGCGGACTTCTGCAGTTCCTGCAAATTCGGAAATGATAGCAACACCCTTTGGCTTACGAGCTTCAAACAACTCTTCAACACGAGGAAGACCCTGAGTGATATCGTCACCGGCAACACCACCGGTATGGAAGGTTCTCATTGTCAGCTGTGTACCAGGCTCACCGATAGACTGTGCAGCGATAATACCAACTGCTTCTCCAACCTGTACAGCCTGTCCTGTTGCCATGTTTGCGCCATAGCACTTGGAGCAGATACCCGTCTCGCTCTGACAAGTCAGTGCGGTACGGATCTTCACGCTCTTTGCGCCGCTCTTGATCACGGCATCTGCACGGCTCGGTGTGATCATATGGTTCTTAGCAACGATCACATTGCCTCTCTTATCAAGGATATCTTCTGCTGCATAGCGGCCTAAGATACGCTCGCGGAGATTTTCAATTTCTTCTTTTCCATCCATGAAGGATGCAACTTCCATGTAAGGAATTTCTTCTTCGCCTTCGCAGCAGTCTAACTGATTGATGATCAGTTCCTGTGCAACGTCAACCAGACGACGGGTCAGATAACCGGAGTCTGCTGTACGCAGAGCGGTATCGGAAAGACCTTTTCTTGCACCATGTGCGGAGATGAAGTATTCCAAAACGTCCAAACCTTCACGGAAGTTTGACTTAATAGGAAGCTCAATGGTACGTCCGGTCGTATCTGCCATCAGACCACGCATGCCGGCCAGCTGTTTGATCTGCTGATCACTACCACGGGCACCGGAGTCAGCCATCATGTAAATATTGTTGTATTTATCCAGTGTGTTCATAAGGGCAGTGGTGACTTTACGGTCAGCCTCTTCCCATGTACCAATCACGCTGGCGTAACGCTCTTCTTCTGTCAGAAGACCCATACGGTAGTCGCCCTGAATTGCTTCGACTGTCTCTTCTGCTTCCTTAATGATTCCCTTCTTTTCTTCCGGAACTGTCATATCGGAAACGGAAACAGTGAATGCTGCTTTGGTTGCATATTTGTAACCCATGCTCTTAATGTTATCGAGCACTTCTGCGGTCACAGTTGCGCCATGGATATTGATGACTCTCTCCAGAATCTTCTTAAGCGCTTTTTTGTCAACCAGCTGATCGATTTCCAGTTTCAGGAAATCTTCATCTTTCTTTCTTTCGACAAAGCCCAGATCCTGTGGGATGATCTCATTAAAGAGCAGGCGTCCCAGGGAAGTATCAATGATACCGCGGACTGCTTTGCCCTTTGCGTTCTTAGCATCTACTCTGACTTTAATTTTAGAATGGAGCGTGATGTCTTTGTTCTCATATGCCAGGATCGCTTCGTTCGTATTCTTAAAGACCTTGCCTTCACCAATTTCTCCGTCACGCTGCTGTGTCAGGTAATAGATTCCAAGAACCATATCCTGGCTAGGAACTGCAACCGGAGCACCATCTGATGGCTTCAGCAGGTTGTTTGGAGAAAGCAAAAGGAATCTACATTCTGCCTGTGCTTCTGCA
>JAZNHY010000280.1:0-3707 GCA_045577235.1 Lachnospiraceae bacterium | reverse complement strand
GGCATCTGGCATGGATTTCACTGGCATTTTATTCTCTGGGGATTTTTGAACTGCATTTTTATTGTTGTATCAGAAGAATTAACCCCGGCCTACGAGAAGTTCCATTCCCGCGCCTCGTTCAGTAATAAAAAAGGATATGACATTTTCCAGATCATCCGTACATTCCTGCTGATGAACCTGATCCAGATCACCGATCTTTTTCCACGGCTGTCAGAATATTTCGGTAAGGTTGCCAGTCTGACCTATGTTTTCAATTTCCATATTCTCTGGGATGGAACAATGACAAAACTGGGTCTAACTGGTACAGATTATATTATTCTGCTATGCGGAGTTGTTCTGATGTTTGCTGTCAGTATGATCCAGAGGAAGGGAAGTGTCAGAGAACAGATGCTTAAGATCCCGCGTGCCGTTCGTTACGGGATCCTCTTTGTAATGATTTTTGCAGTGATATTGTTAGGCAGCTATGGGATCGGCTATGATGCCAGCGCCTTCATTTATAACCAGTTCTGATGAAAAAGAAAGTAGCTTTACGAATTATCATATCAGTCATCTTGTTTGCAGTGATCTTTTTTGCTCTGCAGCGTCTTCTGATGCCAAAATATATGACCGAGTCAAAAGAAGGCGCAATGATACAGGAATACTATCAGAACGCCGGCGATAATGATGTTGTCTTTATTACTGACTGTGAAGTATATGAAAACTTTTCTCCAGTTAAGCTCTGGAATGAATATGGCATTCCTTCGGTCATCCGGGGAAGCGCCCAGCAGATGATCTGGCAGAGCTATTATCTGCTGGAAGAAACATTCCGGTATGAATCTCCTTCCGTGGTTGTCTTTAATGTGTTGACGATGACTTATGATTCTACGGAAAGCGTGGGTGATCAGAGCAAGATGGAAGCATACAATCGCATGACACTGGATGGAATGCGCTGGTCTAAGAGTAAAGTGAGCAGCATCAAGGCTTCCATGACGAAGGAAGAAAAAGAAAAAAGCGGGATCTGGAGTTATATTTTCCCGATCCTTCGCTACCATGACCGATGGAATGATCTGAAACAAGAAGATCTCCGCTGCTTTTTCAAACAGGATCAGGTTACGGATAACGGGTATCTCATGCAGGTGAAGATCAATCCGGTCAAAGATGAATATCCGCGGATACCGCTGGTTTCTTATCAGTTTGGAGACAATTGCTACGAGTATCTGGATAAGATCCGTCTTCTTTGTGAAGAGCATGACTGTCAGCTGGTTCTTGTGAAAGCACCGTCCCTTTCACCAATCTGGTACGATGAATATGAAATGCAAATTTTAGACTATGCAAATGAGCATGATTTGTTGTATATTAACTGTTTGGAACATTTGGATGAAATCGGGATCGACTGGAATCAGGATACATACGATCAGGGACTGCATCTGAATGTATATGGAGCAGAGAAACTGACTGTATATTTCGGGCATATCCTGCAGGAGGAATGTCAACTGGCAGACCGCAGGTCGGATCTGGCCTTATCAGAAAAATGGGAAGAGAAGACCAGACTCTATGATCAGCGTAAAGAACGCATGGAAAAAGAACGCGATCAGGGAACGGATATACAGCCATAAGACAGACTAATTAATACCAGACGGAGGAATAAGAATGAAAAAGAGAAGCTTACTTGTATTTGCATGTCTGATGATTGCTGCATTGCTGATGCTGACAGCATGTGGTGGCAGCAAGGAACCGGAAACATCTGGAAACGATAATACCGACCAGGGCAGCAAACTGGTATTTCTCTACAAGGATATGGAAATCGCAATGAAGGAAGATGCAGCGCCAATTCTGGAAGCTCTTGGAGAACCTAAGAGTTATACGGAAGCTGCCAGCTGTGCATTTGAAGGACTGGATAAAACCTATTATTATGGCAGCTTTTATCTGTACACTTATCCGGATGGAGAAACAGACCGCGTGAACATGGTAGTCCTTTGCGATGACACACTCACCACACCAGAAGGATTAGCAATCGGAGATTCCAAAGAAAAAGTAGAAAGCACCTACGGAGCAGATGGGTTTAATGGCGTCAATGCTTATGTTTATACACAAAATGATTGCACATTAACGATCATCATGGATAACGATAAAGTATCCTCGATCCAGTATGGAGCCGTTTTTGAGTCATAACTAATATTCAATCGAATAATGCAAATAAAAAAAGTAACCTGATCAAGGTTACTTTTTTATTTACTTATTCGGACGAGTATTATCAATCCTCATCTTCAGATGACTCATCCTCTGCCTGCGCTACATAGACAGAACGTTTTCTTGCTGCGACATCAGCTTCCAGATATTCATCATAGGTCGTGATCTTATCAACCAGTTTTCCATCAACGATCTCCATGATCCGGTTTGCCGTCGTCTGTACAAACTGGTGGTCACGACAGGAGAACAGGATCACGCCAGGGAATTTGATCAGCCCGTTATTTAAAGCGGTAATCGATTCCATATCCAAATGGTCGGTTGGCTCATTTAAGATCAGAATATTAGCACCGGAGATCATCATCTTGGAAAGCATACAGCGGACACGCTCGCCGCCGGAAAGAACGCGGAGTCTTTTGACGCCGTCTTCTCCGGTAAAGAGCATACGTCCAAGGAAACCACGCACATAGGTTGCGTCTTTTATCTCTGAGAATCCAGTCAGCCATTCTGCAATGGTCAGGTCAGAATCAAATTCCTTACTGTAGTCACGCGGAAAATAAGCGCGGCTGGTCGTTACGCCCCATTTAAATGTACCGGAATCCGGTTCCATTTCATCCATCAGGATCGAAAAGAGCACATTCTTGGCTACTTCATTTGATCCTACAAATGCTACTTTGTCGTCATGCCCTAAAGTGAAACTGATATTATCCAGCACCTTTACGCCATCAATCGTCTTGGACAGGTTTTCCACCTGCAGAACTTCATTGCCGATAGTGCGGTCTGGACGAAAATCAATAAAAGGATATTTCCTGCTGCTTGGACGGATCTCTTCCAATTCGATTTTTTCCAATGCACGCTTTCTGGAGGTTGCCTGTTTTGCCTTGGATGCATTCGCAGAGAATTTTTGAATAAATTCCTGCAGTTCTTTGATCTTTTCTTCTTTCTTTTTATTGGCTTCTTTCATCTGCTTGATGATCAGGGCAGAGGATTCCACCCAGAAGTCATAGTTTCCTGCATAAAGCTGGATCTTTGCATAATCTATATCAGCGATCTGCGTACAGACTTTATTTAAGAAATAACGGTCGTGGGATACCACGATAACAGTATTATTAAAATTGATCAGGAATTCCTCCAGCCAGGCGATAGCGTCCAGATCCAGGTGGTTGGTAGGCTCATCCAGAAGAAGGATATCCGGGTTGCCAAAAAGAGCACGCGCCAGAAGGACTTTGACCTTCAGCGCTGATGGGATGTCTTTCATCAGTTCATAATGCAGTTCGGTATCAACACCAAGACCGTTAAGGAGAGTAGCTGCATCACTTTCTGCTTCCCAGCCGTCCATATCAGCAAATTCCGTTTCTAATTCGCTTGCTTTAATGCCGTCTTCTTCCGTAAAGTCTTCTTTGGCATACAGAGCTTCCTTTTCTTTCATGATCTCATACAGCCGCTGATTTCCCTGGATAACAGTATCCAAAACCGGCTGGTCATCGTATTTCCCCTGATCCTGTTCCAGGAAAGAAAGACGCTGTCCCGGGGTAATGGAA
>JAZNHY010000279.1:0-22994 GCA_045577235.1 Lachnospiraceae bacterium | reverse complement strand
GGCAGAACATTGAAGGCAGAGATCGGCCGTGTTGCTGCACAGGCAAACGGCGCTGTCTTAATGCACTATGGTGATACCGTTGTTCTGTCTACTGCAACTGCATCGGAAAAACCGCGTGATGGCATTGATTTCTTCCCACTGAGTGTGGATTTCGAAGAAAAAATGTATTCAGTCGGCAAGATCCCGGGAGGCTTTACAAGAAGAGAAGGACGTCCGTCTGACAATGCCATCTTAACCAGCCGCGTCATTGACCGTCCAATGCGTCCGCTGTTCCCGAAGGATTACAGAAACGATGTTGTATTAAACAACCTAGTTATGAGTGTGGACCCAGATTGCTCCGCAGAACTGACCGCTATGTTAGGAAGCGCACTGGCAACATGCATTTCTGATATCCCTTTTGATGGTCCTGTTGCTATGACGCAGGTCGGCCTTGTAGACGGGAAACTGGTTTTCAATCCGAACGAAGAAGAAAAACTGGCAACAGACCTGTCCCTGACAGTTGCGTCTACACCGGAAAAAGTCATCATGATCGAAGCTGGTGCAAAAGAAGTTCCAGAAGATAAAATGGTAGAAGCTATTTTTGCTGCACACGAACTGAATAAAGAAGTCAACGCATTTTTCGCTAAGATCATTGCAGAAGTCGGCAAAGAGAAACATGAGTATGAGCGTCATGTGATCCCGGAAGAGGTTGCAGCAGCAATCGAGCAGTTAGTCCCGGCAGAGGAAATGGAAGAGGCAGTTTTTGCAGATGAAAAGCAGATCCGTGATGCTAATATCGCAAAGCTCACCGAAAAGGTGGAAGAAGCATTTGCCCAGGAGCACGAAGACTGGCTGGACTATGTTGGAGAAGCTATTTACGCTTATCAGAAAAAGACAGTCCGCAAAATGATCCTGAAAGACCACAAACGTCCGGATGGCCGTGCAATCGACCAGATCCGCCCGCTGTCTGCAGAGATCGATCTGCTTCCAAGAGCACATGGATCGGGTATGTTCACCCGTGGACAGACACAGATCATGACAGCTACCACTTTGGGACCTTTAAGCGAAGCACAGAAAATTGATGGTCTGGATGTACATGTTACTTCCAAGAGATATATGCATCAGTACAATTTCCCGGGATATTCCGTAGGTGAAGCAAAGCCAAACCGCAGCCCGGGACGTCGTGAGATCGGTCATGGAGCATTGGCTGAAAGAGCTCTTCTGCCAGTCCTTCCGAGCGAGCAGGAATTCCCTTATGCACTGCGTCTGGTTTCCGAAACATTTGAATCAAACGGTTCTACCAGCCAGGCATCTGTGTGTGCATCCACACTCAGCCTTATGGCAGCAGGTGTTCCGATCAAACGTCCGGTAGCAGGTATTTCCTGCGGTCTGGTGACCGGAGATTCTGATGATGATTATCTGGTACTGACAGATATTCAGGGCCTGGAAGATTTCTTTGGCGATATGGACTTCAAGGTGGCAGGTACCGATGTTGGTATTACCGCGATCCAGATGGATATTAAGATCCATGGCCTGACAAGAGCTATCGTAGAAGAGGCAATTGCAAGAGCAAAACAGGCAAGAACCTATATCCTGCACGAAGTCATGCTTCCGGTCATCGCTGAGCCTAGAAAAGAAGTTGGCAAATATGCTCCGAAGATCATCAGCATGCAGATCGATCCGGATAAGATCGGTGATGTGGTCGGCAAACAGGGCAAGGTCATCAACGAGATCATTGCCAGAACCGGCGTGAAGATCGATATCAACGATGATGGTCTGGTTTCTATCTGCGGTGTAGAAAAAGATAAGTTGGAAGAAGCACGCGATATGATCGATACGATTGTTTCTGAGTTTGAAGAGGGACGGATCTACGAAGGAACCGTCGTTTCTATCAAAGACTTTGGCGCATTCCTCGAGTTTGCACCTGGTAAAGAAGGTATGGTCCATATCTCCAAGATTGCTCCGACAAGAATCAATCATGTTGAGGATGTCCTTACACTGGGCGATGTAGTCAAAGCAAAATGCATGGGCAAAGATAAGATGGGCAGAGTTTCTTTCAGCATCAAAGATGCCAACAGGGATATGCAGAAAGAGCAGAAGAAAGAAGCTCAAAAAGAAACAACGGAAGAAGTTGAATAATCAGAAACAGCTATACTGCTGTATGGATGTCGGCATTGCATTTCGCAATGCCGACGTTTATAATTTTCAGGTAAAAAAGTCTTAAAAAGGCGTTAATCAAAGAATTATGAGTTATATAGAACTGAAAAATGTCGTAAAGGAATATGCCTCTTCCGGTGCCGTCACACTGCGCGCAGTTGACGGAATGAATTTTGAGATCGAAAAAGGAGAATTTGTCGTTATTGTCGGGCCTTCCGGTGCCGGAAAAACGACTGTTCTGAACATGCTGGGAGGAATGGATACCATTACATCCGGAGAAATCTGGGTGGATGGAGCAGATATTTCCAAATACAATGCAAAACAGCTGACAAAATACCGCCGGTTTGATGTCGGCTTTGTTTTTCAGTTTTATAATCTGGTTCCAAATTTTACTGCACTGGAAAATGTGGAACTGGCAAACCAGATCAGTAAGAACCCTCTGAATGCGAAAGATATTATGGAAGAAGTGGGTCTTTCAGAGCGGTTGGATAACTTTCCGGCACAGCTTTCCGGAGGAGAGCAGCAGAGAGTTTCGATCGCCCGTGCATTGGCTAAAAATCCAAAGCTGATGCTTTGTGATGAACCAACCGGCGCATTAGATTACAATACAGGAAAAACGATCCTGAAACTGCTTTCCGATATGTGTAAAGAAAAAGGAATGACAGTCATCGTGATCACCCATAACCAGGCGATCGCACCGATGGCTGACCGCATTATCAATATTAAAAACGGAAAAGTAGAAAAGATCGAAATGAATGAGACACCAGTTTCCATTGACGAGATAGAATGGTAGGAAAAAGGCATTGAAGATACTCCACAAGGATGTATTTCGGGAAATCAAAAATTCTGTGGGACGTTTCGTGTCCCTTTTTCTTATTGTGTTCATAGGAGTTGCTTTTTATGCAGGTATCCGCTCCTGCCATCCGGATATGCAGGTCAGCGCAGATACCTTTTATGACCAGACGAATCTGGCCGATATCCGCATCATGTCCGCGCTGGGTATTACGGAAGACGATGTCACCGCGTTATCTAAAGTAAAAGGCGTGGATAAGGTTGTGGGAACTTATGGATACGATTTTCTTTGCAAGCTTGACGATCAGCAGTATGTCGTCCATGTGATGGCGCAGACGGACGGGATCAACGATATTGTCCTGAAATCCGGCAAAATGCCGCAGAAAGAAAATGAATGTCTGATCGATGATTACTATATGCGAATGCGGGATTACCGGATAGGCAGCGAGATTGAGCTGTTTTCTGGAAACGATACCGATCCGCTGGAAGTCATTTCCGAAAACAAGTTTGTAGTCACAGGAAGCTTTGTCTCTTCCGCTTATCTTTCCATGTCTATGGGCAATTCAACCATCGGATCCGGCCGGGTGGAAGGTCTGATGATCGTAAAGCCGGAAGTATTCCTCCTGGATGTATATACAGAAGCAGATATTCTGGTTGACGGAGCAAAGGATCTGCAGTGTTATTCGGATTCGTATACAGATCTGATCAAAGAGGAAACGGATCAGATCAAAAAGATTGCTCCGGCACAGGAAAAGATCCGCTACGACAGTGTGATCAGTGAGGCAAATGAAAAGCTGGATGAAGCAAAAAAGGAATATGAAGACGGGAAAAAGAAGCTGGATGATGCAAAAAAAGAATTCGCTGATGGAAAACAAAAGCTGGATGATGCAAAGGCACAGGTAAACAGCGGAAATGCACAGATTGAGAGCGGATGGGCGCAGGTCAATACCGGACAGGCTGCCTTAGATGATGCGAAAAAACAGTATGAAGAAGCAAGACAGGAATTCCTCATCCAGAAAGCTGTGGCAGAGGCAGAAATCAGCTTTCATCTGCAGGAACTGGAATACGTTAAGAATTACGTGGAAGAGCATTTTCCAATCGATTCTGAAGCTATCGAAGAGATCAAACAGTTTATTTATGAAATGACTGGTGAATATGTCGGACTGGATGGCCTGAATGAGATCATTAACGGGTTGAAAGCCGAAGTAGATGCAAAGATTGCCGATGGACAGCGCCAGCTGGATGAAGCATGGGCACAGATTGCTGCAAAAGAGGCAGAACTGGAAAATGCAAAGATCCAGCTCTATCAGGCGGAAGCAGATGTTGCCTCAGCCAAAAAAGAAATAGAGGATGGAGAGAAGAAACTAAAAGATGCGGAAAAAGAAATTGCGGATGGGGAGGCAAAGCTGAAAGAAGCAGAAGAGGAATTAGACGATGCCGAGCAGCAGATCTCCAAGATCGAGCGTTCTGAATGGTATGTTCTGAACCGCAATTATCTGACCGAATATTCGTCCTATAAATCTGATGCGGAACGGATCGGAAACATAGGAAAAGTCTTTCCTGTCATCTTCTTTATTGTTGCCGCATTGGTCTGTCTTACGACAATGACCCGTATGGTGGACGAGGAACGCACTACAATCGGTACGCTGAAAGCGCTTGGGTACAGTAAAGCATCCATTATGCGTAAGTATCTGCTGTATGCACTCCTGGCTACGGCACTGGGGTCTGTAGGCGGCGCTCTGGTAGGCAGTAAAGTTCTGCCGTACGTTATCCTTCATGTCTATAAGCTGCTGTATCCGAATATCGAGGTCCTTGTTTACCCGTATTCTCTGGAGCATTGTCTGGTAGCGGGAGGGGCAGCACTAGTCTGCATTATGGCAGCAACTTTGTTTGCCTGCACCAAATCCCTGATGGAGGTCCCGGCCTCCCTTATGCGGCCGGTTTCTCCGAAACAAGCCAGGAAACTTCTTTTAGAACGGATCCCTTCTTTGTGGAGAAAGATCAGATTTACCTGGAAAAATGCACTCCGGAATTTTGTCCGCTACAAGAAACGGCTCTTTATGACGCTGTTTGGTATTTGCGGGTCCACCGCGCTGCTTTTGGTCGGATTTGGCCTGAAAGATGCGATCAATACGATCCTGTATGCCCAATACGGAGATATTTGTCTGTACAATGAAGTGATCAGTATCGATCAGGATGCTACAGAACGGAACCGAAAAGAGCTGGATGATGTGCTGCAGAGCGATCTTAGGTTTAACAGCCATTTATATGTGTATCAGACATCTATTGACTGCGAATCTGAGAATTCAGAGGAAGTCCTTTCCTGTTTTATCTTTGTGCCGGAAGATCCGTCTAAACTGGATCAGAATATTATCCTGAAAGACCGGAAAACAAAAGAACAGTATTCTCTGAATGATTCCAAGGTCATTATTACAGAAAAAATGGCCAATGTCCTGAATGTGAAAGAAGGAGATGAGCTGATCATCTCTGTCGGTCAGAAAGACCCTAAAAAAGTTACAATCGGTCAGATTGCCGAGAATTATATTTATCATTACATCTATATGACACCGGTTTTATATGAGAAGCTCTATGGCTCCGTACCGGAGTACAATGCGGTAACTGTTGTCAACAGAGAAGGAACCGAAATAGACCCGGATGAACTGGGAAATGAATACCTGGCATATGATGCAGTTGGCGGCGTAGCCAGCATATCGACCATGAAGGATAAATTCGCAGACATGCTGAAAAGTCTTGATTCCATTACCTGGGTTCTGATCATCTGTGCAGGGGCTTTGACATTTGTAGTTTTGTATAATCTGAATAATATCAATATCAGCGAGAGAAGACGGGAACTCGCAACTCTGAAAGTGCTGGGTTTCTATGATATCGAGCTGAGTCAGTATATCTACCGTGAAAATGTGCTGATCACGATCATTGGAATTGCGCTGGGCATTCTGGGTGGTTATTTCCTGAACCGGTTTGTGGTTACCACGGTGGAAGTGGATATCGTGATGTTCGGACGGCAGATCTTTGCCATGAGTTTCGTTAAGAGTATATTGATTGCTATTGCTTTTACCGTCATTGTCAATCTTATCGTACACTTTAAATTAAAGAAGATAGATATGGCGACCTCCTTAAAGAGTGTTGAATAAAGGCTGAAAAAATAGTAAAATATACTGATGCGAAAAGTAAAAAAACAACAGAAAAAAACGAATAAAGAGATTCAGATCATCATTACGGCAGCCGTTGCTTTCCTTTTGGAGTTGTGCACATTAAACGTGCTCGGAAAGATTGGCGGCTGGGTTCGTTATGCTCTTTTCGGGCTGTTCGGATTAATGGCTTATGTGTTTCCTTTGATCGGAGCCTTAGCCGTTATTTATTGTATCCTGAAAAAAGAAAAAAGGACCAGCAAACTGGTTTGCGGCATCATTTTCTTTGTATGCCTGTGCGCGTTTGTCCATATGATCTCTTTTAAAGGATTTCTGGATGCAGGCATACTTTCTTATTTTACCGATTGTGCCCGAAACGGTATTGGCGGAGGCATCATAGGCGGATTGTTTTCTTTCGCTCTTGCCAAAGCTGTGGGCATTGTTGGAGCCTATATCATTGTGATCCTTGCGATGATAATCTGCCTGCTTATCATTTGTGAGATTCCTCTGTTAGCGAGCATTAAAAGCCTTTTTACAAGGGTTCGTTCCGGGAAAAAGGATTACGATGATTATGATGAAGATGAGGATGATGAAGAGGACGAAGAACAGCCTGATAAGGTTGTTGTACCTCGTTCCCGCTTCCTTTCCCGCAGACAGGAAGAAGAAACGGTTTACGAGACCCAGTCTGAGGAAGGGGTCACAATCCGGATCGTTCATGCCCCTGGAAAAGGAAGACAAAGAGCAGCCATCCGCAGATCAGAGAAGAAAGCGGTTCCGCTTAGAAATGGTTCTGTTCAGACGAAACGCACGCAGGCAAAGGCAAAAGGAATTGCTGACGTGGGAACCTTCAAATTGATTGCTCCGGAGGACGAGGTCCGTGAGATCACCCATGCACGCCCGGTCAGACCGGAGATAGAAGAAGAGGTCATTTCCAAACCGATCCAGGTGACAGAGGTTTTGACAGAAGAGACACCAGGAGAGGCTCCTGCGGCATTTCCACTTGGTAAAGAACCAAAGATGCAGGCGGGAAGAACCGGGAAAAAACCTGGTTCCAAAGTAACTCTTGCTACCGACATGAAGGCAGCAGAACCAAAAGAAAAAAAAGAATCAGTTTCAAACGTTAAGCAGGCAGCTGTTAAACCGAAAGCAAATCCGGAAGCTTATGTTTTTCCTCCAATTGATCTTTTGAGTAGAGGGAAAGGCAGAAATGCTATGGTTTCCAGGACAGAACTGAATAAGATGGCAGCCAATCTGGAAATGGTTTTGAACCAGTATGGTGCATATGCCAAAGTGATCGATATGCAGGCTGGTCCGTCTGTGACCCGCTTTGAGCTGCAGCCGGAGATGGGTGTCCGTGTCAATAAATTTACATCTCTGGCTGATGACCTGAAACTGAATCTGGCAGTCCCGGATATCCGGATCGAAGCACCAATCCCGGGCAGGGCAGCAATTGGTATTGAGATCCCGAACCAGAGCACACAGAAAGTTATGATGCGGGATCTGTTAGAGGATGAGAAACTGATGAACCACTCATCCAAGATTGCGATGGCGGCAGGTATTGATATCAGCGGAAATGTTGTCGTTTCCGATATAGACGCGATGCCGCATCTTTTGATCGGCGGCACAACTGGATCCGGTAAATCTGTATTTACCAAATCCCTCATCATGACTATTCTATTCCGTGCAAAGCCATCGGAAGTGGGCATGATCATTGTAGATCCGAAGAAAGTAGAATTTAATGCCTTCAACGGAATTCCGCATATGATGAAAGATGTCGTGACAGACCCGGGACAGGCAGTCAGCACGCTGCGCTGGGTCGTAAATGAAATGGATAACCGGTATCTCAGAATGCAGATGTCCGGTGTGAACGATATCAAGAGCTACAATAATAAATTTGACAGGGGCCTGATCAGCAGCGATGAGACCAATCCGAAACGGATGCAGCAAATCGTGATCGTGATCGATGAGCTGGCTGATCTGATGCTGACAGCAGCCAAAGAAGTGGAAAGCCTGATCATCCGTATTGCGCAGCTTGCACGAGCAGCTGGTATCCATCTGATCATTGCTACGCAGAGGCCTTCGGCCAATGTCATTACCGGTCTGATCAAGGCGAATATCCCATCGAAAGTTGCACTGCGTGTTACGACCAGTCTGGAGTCCCGTATCATTCTGGATATGAAGGGCGCTGAAGAATTGCTGGGACATGGTGATATGCTGTTCCATCCGAATGGCATGGTGAAACCGGTCCGCGTCCAGGGAGCACTGGTGACGGAAAAAGAAGTTAACGATGTTGTGAAGTTCCTGAAAGCGCATAATTCTTCAGATTATTACGAGGAAGAAAACCAGCAGATCCAGGATTATATGAATAACGCACAGACGGGAGCATCCTCCGGGAGCAGCGAGGAAAGCAGTGCTGATAAGATGGATGAATACTTGTATGAAGCGGGACTTCTCTGTATTGAAATGGGGAAGGCATCTTCCTCTATGCTGCAAAGAAGATTCAGCATTGGTTTTAACCGGGCAGCAAGGATCATCGATCAGCTGACTGAAATGGGAGCAATCGGTCCGGCAAACGGGGCGAAACCAAGAGAGATCCTGGTGGATTCCTATACTTTTGAAGAAATGTTCCAAATGGCGGAGGAAGAATGAACGATCTGAAACAAATTTTGAAAGATGTTACTTATACCGTAATCACGGGAACCGATGAGATCCGCGTCACCGACCTAGTGATCGACTCACGGAAAGCAAAGGAAGGCTGCGCCTTCTTCTGTTTTATTGGAGCCAATTCTGATGGACATGATTATGTGAAGGATGTGATCCAAAAAGGCGCGGCAGCCATTATCATTCAAAAAGATCCTTCCGACGTTCCGGCCCTTTCGGAGGCAGCGGACAAAAATATCACAGTGATCCAGACAGCGGACACCCGTTATGCACTGGCACTGGCAAGTGCACAGTATTTTGATCAGCCTGCAAAAAGAATGACAACGATCGGGATCACCGGGACTAAAGGAAAAACCAGTATTACAAGCTTTCTGCAGACCATTTTGGAGAAGGCTGGTCATAAGACCGGAACCATCGGAACCGTCGGTGCTGATGTCGGAGGAGAATTCATCAAGACCGAGACAACAACTCCGGAGTCCTATGATGTGGAATCGTTTTTTGCGAAAATGGTGGAAAACGGCTGTGAATACTGTGTAATGGAAGTATCTTCCCAGGCACTGAAACTCAATCGTGTCGCAGGCATCACATTCGATTATGCCATATTTACAAACCTGAGCCCGGATCATATAGGTGGGGCGGAACATAAGGACTTTGAGGAATATGTTTTCTGCAAGAGCCTTCTGTTCAGCCAGAGCCGCATAGGTTTTTTCAATGTGGATGATGAGCAGTTTTCATCTGTCAGCAAAGATGCAACCTGCGAGATCCATACTTTTTCCTGTCATAAAGAATCAGATCTGCAGGCTGTAGATATTGAATACCTCAGAGAGGGCGACTTTATCGGCATGTCGTTTAAGACCAAAGGATTGGTCAATGACCAGTTTAAGATCAGTGCTCCGGGAGAGTTTTCTGTTTATAACGCGCTGGCAGCACTTATTACGGCACAAGCTATCGGTATTGACCGGCAGATCATGAAAGAAGCATTTCTTCATGTGCAGGTGAAAGGAAGGATGGAGCAGGTTAAGATCTCTCCAAAGTTCACATTGCTCATTGATTACGCACATAATGCAATGGCTATGGAGCACATCCTCCTGGCCATGAGAAAATATAATCCGAAGAGAATCGTATCCCTATTTGGATGCGGAGGAAACCGTTCCAAATTGCGCCGCTTTGAGATGGGCGAGACCAGCGGAAAATATGCTGATTTTTCCATCCTGACAGAAGATAATTCTCGTCTGGAAAAATGTGAAGATATTATTGCGGACATCGTGACCGGAATCAGCAAAACCGATGGGGAATATATCATCATTCCGGATCGGAAAGAAGCAATTAAATACAGCATTCTGAATGCCCGGGAAGGAGACATCGTCCTGCTTCTGGGAAAAGGGCATGAGGATTATCAGGATAAGAACGGCGTGAAAACACCGTTTGATGAACGCGTGATCATCCGTGAGATCCTGGAAGAAACGGGATATCCGAATGAGTAAATATGCAGATGTGATCGTCGATATCTCACATGAGAAAGTCGACCGGCCATTTGAATATATCATCCCTGCTCACCTGGAAGAGCAGATCCACTGCGGGAGCCAGGTCTTCGTTCCATTTGGCAGAGGCAATAAGCAGATCTCAGGGTTTGTGATCGGCATTAAAGAACAGGCTGATTTTCCCAAAGAACAGTTAAAGAGTATTGTCTCTGTAGTAGAAAAATCCACTTCTGCTGACGGAGATATGATCGCACTGGCATATTATATAAAAACAAATTATGGTTCTACTATGAACCAGGCGCTAAAGACGGTTCTGCCGGTCAAGAAAAGCGCAGACCCGGTGCAGGAAAAATATATCTCTCTGGCAGCAGATGAGGAGATACTCCAGGAAGCGATCGAAAAATACAGCAAGGATAAACGCAGTGTAGCCAAACTGCGCCTTTTACAGGAGCTGGAAAAAGAATCGATCCTGCCTTATGAAATTGTCAGGGATAAACTGAATATTGCCAGACCGACTCTTTCAGCACTGGAAAAAGAACAGCTGATCCATATCGATATAAAAGAAAACCTGCGGGATGCTTTCCATATGAAGGAAAAGCAAGAATACACCATTACCCTGAATCCGGAGCAGAAAAAAATAGCAGAAGATATCTGGAACCGATATCAAACAGGTGACCTGAGACCTTCTCTGATCCGCGGGGTAACCGGTTCCGGAAAAACAGAGATTTATATTGATATTATCGATAAAGTCATCAAAGAAAAAAAACAGGCTATCGTCCTGATCCCGGAGATCGCTCTGACATTTCAGACTGTTCTGCGGTTTTATAAAAAATTCGGTGAGAGGATCTCTGTGATCCATTCCAAGCTGACACAGGCACAAAAGCATGATCAGCTGGAGAAGGCAAAACGGGGGCAGGTAGATATCATTATCGGGCCGCGTTCAGCTTTATTCTCGCCATTCCCGAATCTGGGAGTGATCATTATTGACGAGGAACATGAGGGTACCTATAAAAATGAGAATGTTCCCCGTTATATATCCAGGGAAGTGGCTATCGAGAGAGCACGTCTTTCCGGAGGTTTTGTGGTATTAGGATCTGCAACACCATCCGTGGAAAGCTTTTATAAAGCAAAACAGGGAGAGTACCAGCTGTATAACCTGGAACATCGGGCGACAGGGGCATCACTTCCGGATGTACAGATCGTTGATCTGCGCGATGAACTGAATGCAGGCAACCGCAGCATGGTCAGCCGCAAGCTGGATGAATTGATTTTGGATCGATTGGAAAAAAAAGAACAGATCATCCTGTTTATCAACCGAAGGGGATATTCCAGCTTTGTGTCCTGTCGAAACTGCGGAACGGCGATCAAATGTCCTCACTGTGATGTTTCGCTGAAGTATCACAGAAACGGGAAGCTGATGTGTCATTACTGCGGCTATGAGACACCGATGGTGAAAACTTGTCCTTCCTGCGGATCCAAATATATCGGTACATTTGGCACCGGGACGCAGAAGGTGGAAGAAGAGATCAATAAACGATATCCGCAGGCCATCACACTTCGGATGGATGCTGATACCACAAAGAAAAAACAGGGACATGAGGAGATACTGTCTGCATTTGCCAATCAGGAGGCAGATATCCTGATCGGCACACAGATGATCGTCAAGGGACATGATTTCCCAAATGTGACGCTTGTTGGGATCCTGGCAGCAGATCTTTCGCTGTACAACTCCGACTATATGGCAGCAGAGAGGACGTTTCAGCTTCTGACCCAGGCAGCCGGAAGGGCAGGACGAGGATCTAAAAAGGGGGAAGTGATCATTCAGACATACTCCCCGGAAAACTATGCAGTGCGTCTTGGAGCAGAACAGAATTATAAAGAGTTTTATAAATATGAACTCTCTTACCGCAAACTCTTAGGGTATCCTCCGGTCATCAATATGCTGGGCATCTTGTTTGCCTGCGAAAATGAAACACATCTGACAAAAAAATGCAATGAGATCAATTTGCTGATCGAACGAAGGATACGGGCAAAGGAAGCTGCAAGAGCTGAGCAGAATAAGATCCAGAAAATTGGACCAAGCGAGGACGTTATTGCAAAGATTAATGATAAATACAGAAAAATGATTTATTTGAAAGCAGAAGATTATTCTGATCTGACGGATATCAAAGACACCATAGAAACCTATATGGAGGAAAATCCGGATAAACAGATCAGTATCACATTTGATTTTTCCATGATGGGAAACAGAAAGGGGTAACCATGGCACTTAGAAATATCCGAGTCGACGATGATGAGATCTTAAGGAAAAAATCAAAAGTCGTAAAGGAAATCACACCGAGGACTGCAGAACTCATAGATGATATGATCGAAACCGTTCATGAAAACAACGGTGTCGGTCTTGCAGCTGTACAGGTCGGTGTCCTGAAACGTATCTGCATCGTGACTGTGGAACCGCCGGAAATCGAACTGCCGGAACTTGAAGAAGGAGAAGAGGAGAATGAAGAAAGGGAACCGATAGAGATCAACCCTTTAATTCATAATAACGGTGAAGATCTGGTCATAATTAATCCGGAAATCATACCGCAGGAAGGGGATGAGGAAACGGATAACGAAGGCTGCCTTTCTGTTCCGGGGAAATTCGGTCTGGTCACAAGACCTTTCCATATCACCCTGAAAGCTTTTGACCGGAATCTGGAACCGTACGAGCTGGAAGCAGAAGGTCTGTTTGCGCGAGCCATTTGCCATGAGTGCGATCATATGGATGGAATCCTTTATACAGATAAAGTAGAAGGCGAACTGCATGACGTTTCGGAAATAATGCCGATAGATGAGGAAGAAGAACTGCCGGAAGAGGAAGCAGATATTGAACCACAAGAGGAAGCACAAGAATGAGGATCATTTTTATCGGAACATCTGATCTGGCTGTACCGGCCCTTGATGCCCTGAAAGAACAGGGACATGAGATACTGGCTGTCATTACGCAGCCGGACAGAGGGAGCGGAAGAGGAAAGAATATCCGGTTTTCTCCGGTGAAGGAAGAGGCACTGAAATGGAATCTTCCTATTCTTCAACCAGAGCAGATCAGTGCGCAAGAAGTCCAAAAACAGATTCAGGAAATGAGGCCGGAACTGTTTGTGGTTGCTTCTTACGGACAGAAGATCCCGCAGGAGGTCATGGATTTTGCAACTTACGGATGCATCAATATTCATCCATCGCTCCTTCCAAAATACAGAGGAGCAGCGCCAATCGTTGGACCGATCTTAAATGGTGATGCCAAAACGGGGGTCTCTATTATGCGTCTGGCAAAGCAGCTGGATGCCGGAAATATCCTGGCACAGGAAGAATTATTGCTGGACCCAAAAGAGACGGTTCCTACGCTGGAGCCAAAGCTGGCAGCCCTTGGCGCTAAGCTTTTGCTTTCCGTGATCGAACAAATGGAAAACGGCACAGTTCAGGAAACTGCGCAGACAGAAGCTGAAGCCACTTATATCAGACAGATTACAAAAGAAGAAGGCAAAATAGATTTTTCTGATCCTGCCGAAAAGATTGAGAGAATGGTTCGTGCCTACGCGCCATGGCCATCTGCTTATACTTTCCTGGAGAATAAAACATTTAAAGTCTGGGCAGCAGATGTCGCAGAATGTGAAGAAGATGTCAAAGCGCCGGGAACTGTCGTTTATGTGGACAAAAAAAACTTGTTCGTACAGTGCGGTGACGGCGTCCTGGCATTGAAAGAAGTGCAGATAGAAGGAAAGAAGCGAATGACGATCGAAGAATTTCTGCGCGGGAAAAAGATCGAAACAGGGATGCATTTCGGATAAAAATGGGACAGAAGCAAAAACAGGATTTAAGGAATATCGTTTTAATAATGCTGGTTGAAACCATGGAAAAACAAGGTTTCAGCCACATTCTGATTCAGGATGCTTTTTCCAGATACGATCTGGACGCACAGGAAAAGGCCTTTGTAGAACGTCTTTACAGGGGTACCCTGGAACAGATCCTGTATCTGGATTTTATTATTGAACCCTTTGTAAAAGGCGGAAGAAAGAAAACAAAACCGGTCATCTGGAACATTTTGCGGATGAGTCTGTATCAGATGATGTTCATGGACAGCGTGCCGGACCGCGCCGCCATTTATGAAGGCGTGCGTCTGACGGAAAAACGAGGTTTCCGGAATCTGAAAGGATTTGTAAATGCCGTTCTGCGAAACGTGCAAAGAGGCCCTCTCCCGGAAAGTGTTCCGGAACATATCCGCCTGAGCGAACCAAAGTGGCTTTATGACCGGATGGTAAAACAGGAAGGAAAAGAAACCGCCACCCTCTTTTTTGAGTCAGCGAACAAGCCGGATAAGTGGGTGTGTGCAAGACTGAATCTGAAAGAAAAGAAAAAAGAGGAGATCCTTGCCCTGTTGGCAGATGATTCGTGTCAGGTGAAGGATGTAGCTGGGATATCGGAGGCAGTTTACCTGAAAAACAGCAGTGACCTGACTTCCTTAAGCGCCTTTCAGGAGGGCCTTCTTTTCTTCCAGGACAGCAGCGCCATGTATCCGGCAAGCTTACTGGAGCAATTTGCCAATCGGGAAACAGTACACATGATCCTTGATGTCTGTGCAGCACCGGGTGGCAAAGCACTGCATTTGGCAGAGAAGTATCCAAATGCGCAGATCGTGGCAAGGGATATCAGTGACAGCAAAGTCGCATTGATTGAAGAAAATGCAAAACGTATGCGAGCAGATCAGGTAAAGGCACAAGTCTGGGATGCGACTATCTTGGATAAGGAAATGCTGCAGAAAGCAGATATCGTCATTGCGGATCTGCCGTGCTCCGGGCTGGGGGATATTGGCAGCAAACCGGAGATCCGATACCGCGTAAAGGAAGAAGATATCAGGACACTTAGCGTCCTGCAGAGAGATATTCTTGAAACAGTGCAGTCCTATGTGGCAGAAGAAGGGTTCCTTTCTTACAGTACTTGTACAGTCACACGGGAAGAAAATGAGGAAAATGCGCAGTGGTTCTGTTCGCAGTTTCCATTTGAACTGCTTGCAGAAAGACGATTCCTTCCGGGAATCGATGACTGTGACGGAGCGTATGTCGCTCTTTTTCGGAGAAAAAAGGCATGAATTCACAGAAAATTGACATAAAATCGCTACAATACGACGCATTGCAGGAGTTGGCGAAAGATCTTGGACAGCCAAAGTATCGTGCCGGCCAGATCTTCTCCTGGCTGCATGAAAAGGGCGTAAAGACATTTGAGGAAATGACAAATCTTCCGGAGAGCCTGCGAAAAGAACTTTCGGAAAAATGTGACATTGTAAATATCACCAAAAAGAAAGTTCTGACTTCCTCTATAGATGGCACAAAAAAATACCTGTTTGAACTACAGGATGGTCATTTGATCGAGAGCGTCATGATGCGCTATAAACATGGAAACAGCGTCTGTGTCTCTTCTCAGGTGGGCTGTGCGATGGGATGCTCATTTTGTGCATCTACTTTAAATGGATGTGTGAGGGATCTAAGGGCATCTGAGATCCTGGATCAGGTGTATGAAATTCAGAAAGATATTGGGGAAAGAGTCTCCAATATTGTGATTATGGGGATGGGAGAACCTCTGATCAATTATGACCAAATAGTGGGTTTTATAAGGATCGTGAGCGCGGAAAATGCCTTGCATATAAGCCAGAGAAATATTACAATATCCACATGCGGGATTGTACCCGCTATAATAAAATTGTCCAAAGAACAGCTAAAGGTGACCTTGGCTTTATCTCTGCATGCCCCGAATGATGACATCAGAAAGGCCATCATGCCAATAGCTAAGAAATATTCCATGCAGGAGATCCTGGATGCCTGTGATTTCTATTTTCAGGAAACAGGCCGCCGGGTTACGTTCGAATATTGTCTGATCGACCAGGTGAACGACAGACCGGAGCATGCGAGGGAACTAGCGAAACGCCTGAAAGGAAAAGGTGCGCATGTTAACTTGATCCCGGTCAATCCGACTCCGGAAAATCACTACCATGAGGCGAAAGAAAAGGAAATCCGCCTCTTTACACAGATTTTGGAGGATAGCCAGATCACAGTCACCAGACGACGGGAAATGGGCAGAGATATCAGTGGTGCCTGCGGGCAGCTGGTCAGGAGAAGCAGTTGAGATCATTTGGATTGACGGATATCGGATTATCCAGAAAATTTAATCAGGATTACTCACTGGAATGTGATGAGCCGATCGGAAATCTGGACAACCTGTACGTTCTTTGCGACGGGTTGGGCGGCCATAATGCGGGGGAATTTGCTTCAGAGAATGCGGCAGAGATCTTCTTTGATATTTGCGAATCTTCAGATTCCCGCATGCCTTTGTCAATCTTCCGGGAAAGCGTTAACAAGATCAATGAACTGATCTATTACAAAGGCCGGGAACCGGAGTATCAGGGGATGGCAACCACACTGGTTGCAGCAACCGTTCGTGATTCGACTGCTTATATCATTAATGTGGGAGATTCCAGAGCCTATATCATCGGAGATGAGATCACACAGATCACATGGGATCACTCCTATGTGGGAGAACTGGTCAGAGAAGGAAAGATCTCCCGTGATGAGGCAAGGTTTCATAGTAAAAATAATGTGATCACGAGAGCGATCGGAGCAGAGCGGACCGTGGAACCGGACTATTTTCAGGTCACCATGGATTATGGTGAGACACTGCTTTTGTGTTCAGATGGGTTATATAACATGGTCAGCGAAATGGCTATTAAAAAAGTGGTGAATTCAGACCTTTCACTTAGAGCCAAAGCGGAAAAACTGATCCGTATGGCTAATGCAGCGGGAGGAAAAGACAATATAGCAGTTGTTCTGATTACAGAAGACTGACCTTTTGAAAGGCGGATAGTACATGATACGAGTTGGGATGTTTATTGAAGACAGGTATGAGATACTGGAAAAGATCGGTTCCGGTGGCATGAGCGATGTCTATAAAGCAAAGTGCCATAAACTGAACCGTTTCGTAGCAATCAAGTTTTTAAAACCGGAATTCTGTGAGGACAAAAACTTCGTTGCTAAGTTTCAGATCGAAGCACAGTCAGCAGCAGCTCTTCTGCATCCGAATGTAGTGAGCGTTTATGATGTAAACGAATATGAAGGCGTTTATTATATCGTCATGGAATATGTGGACGGTATTACGCTGAAGCAGTATATAGACCGCAACGGACGTCTTCCAATCAAGGAAGCAACCAGCATTGCCATCCAGATCGGACAAGGCATCGAGGCAGCTCACAATGCAAATATCATACACAGGGATATTAAACCACAGAATGTTCTGATCTCCCGTGAAGGAAAGATCAAAGTGACGGATTTTGGTATTGCCAGAACGACAACGGCAAATACGATCAGCCAGGATATTCTTGGTTCCGTTCATTATATTTCACCGGAGCAGGCAAGAGGCGGGCAGGTAGATGAACGGAGTGATATTTATTCTTTCGGTATCGTTTATTATGAGATGGTAACCGGAGCACTTCCGTTTGACGGAGATTCCACTGTATCAATTGCCTTGAAGCATATTCAGGAGACCGTTCCGCCGGTCAGCGAACTGATCAATAATGCTCCTACCAGCATTGTCCGTATTATTGAAAAATGTACACAGAAGAAACCGGAAAGAAGATATCAGAAAATGTCTTCTCTTCTGGCTGACTTAAAAACGGCGTTGATCTCTCCGAATGAAGATTTCGTAGTTCTGGAGCCTGAAGCAACAGAAAATGCAACGATCATGATGAGCGCCAGGGATGCGCAAAGACTCAGGGAAGAAGGAACACAGGCTAATCAAAGGCGTATCGTCCGCCAGCAAGGTGCAGATGAGTATGAGACCTTTAATGAGTTCGATGATGCTTATGATGACGATTATGATGAGTACGACGACTATGAGGACGAATACGATGACTATGACGAGTACGACGACTATGAGGATGACGCCTACGACGAGTACGATGACTACGATGATGACGATGATTTCATAGATTATGAAGACTATAACAATAAAAAGAAAAAACCTGGAAAGAAGGAAAAAGATCCTGCCAGAAAGAAAATGGACAAGATCATCCTTATTTGCGGTATTGCAGTCGGCATCATCATCCTGGTTGTATTGGCTGTGGTCGGAGCAAAAGCTTTGAAGGGCGGCTGCGGCGGCAGCGGCAAGCGGCAGCAGACCGAACTGATCGAGATGATCAATGTAAAGGACATGAATTTTGTGGACGCGAAGGCAAAACTGGAAGATCTTGGCTTTACCAGCGTGGAAGCAGAATATGTGACAAGTGAGACCGTTGAAAAAGGAAAGGTCATCAAGCAGAACGAAGCAGAAGGAAGCCGTATTGCGGCAGATACAAAGATCGTTCTGCAGGTCAGTTCCGGAAAAGAAGTCCTTTCTTTGGATAATTATGTAGGAAAGACGCAAACAGAGGCACAGTCCGCCCTGAAGGAACTGGGGATTCAATCCAAGATCACTACCAGATACAGCGATCAGGTTGAGACCGGAAAAGTAATTGAGACCAATCCGGCAGCAGGAACGCAGATCTCTAAAGATACAGTGGTAGAACTGATCGTAAGTCGTGGACCAGAAGTCAAGAACGCAACGGTTCCGAACCTGATCGGAAGCACAGAAGCAGAAGCAAAATCTGCATTGCAGGAATTGAAACTGAATACTCAGGTGGAATACCGTGAGACCAGCAGCGCTGCTGATTACGGCAGAGTCGTGCAGCAAAGTCATGCAGCCGGGTCTACGGTAGCAGAAGCTACCACGATCACCATTGTGATTGGTGTTGAGCCGCAGACAGAACCGCCTACAGAACCACCGACAGAACCACCGACAGATCCACCTACAGAACCAGGTGGAGATGAGCCGGGTGGAGATGAGCCAGGCGAAGACGAGCCGTAAAAAGGGAAATCCTATTAATAATAAGCAGGTGAGATATGTACGGAAAAATAGTAAAAGCAGTATCAGGGTTCTATTATGTCAGAATGGAAAACTACAACCTGATCGAATGTAAAGCAAAAGGATCCTTCAAACATAATGATGTCACACCGCTGGTCGGTGATGATGTACAGTTTGAAGTGACAGACGGGCCAAATAAGAAAGGCCTGATCGTGGATATTTATCCGCGTTTTAATGAACTGAAAAGACCGCCAGTCGCCAATGTAGACCAGGCAATGGTCGTCTTTGCTGTCCGGAATCCAAACCCGAATCTCAGTATTCTGGACCGTTTCCTTTGCCTTATGAAAAAACAGGGGATTGAAACAATCATTGTTTTTAATAAAAAAGATCTGGCAGGAAGAACTGATGTAAAGGACCTGAAAAAGATCTATAAGAACTCCGGATGCAAGCTGTATTTTACGACAGCGAGTGAAAACGGCAAAGGAATGTTTTTCCTGAACCGGCAGCTCCAGAAAAAGATCACAGTCATGGCAGGCCCATCCGGTGTTGGAAAATCCACGATCTTAAACGTTTTGTCCAATAATAATGATGAGATCGTTCAGACCGGGTCTATTAGTGAAAAACTTGGCAGAGGAAAACATACGACACGTCATAATGAAATCTACTGGGTGCAGAAAAAGATTCAGATCATAGACACACCGGGATTCACTTCCTTATTGGTCAATTCAGATGACTATACCAGAGAGGAACTGCAGGATGCCTTTCCTGAGTTTACTCCATTCAAAGAGCAGTGCAAGTTTAAAAACTGCTCTCACATAAAGGAAAAAGACTGTGCTGTAAAGAAAGCAGTGGATGAGGATAAGATTCCTGTCTCCCGCTATAACAGCTATAAGTCCATTTATCAGGAACTGAAATCACAGGAAAAATATTAAGAAAGAAAACGCGTGCAGTTAGTGCATGCGTTTCCTTTAAAGGGGAAAACATGAATATATTAGCACCATCGATCCTTGCTGCCGATTTTAAGCAACTGGGAAAACAGTTAGAAGAAATCAGGGAAAACGGAGCAGAATATGTACATATCGATGTTATGGATGGGAAATTTGTCCCAAGTATTTCTTTTGGAATGCCAGTGATCAAATCAATCCGTTCCGCAACAGACAAAGTATTTGATGTGCATCTGATGATCGAAGAGCCGATCCGGTATCTGAAAGAGTTTAAGGAAAGTGGAGCAGATATCATTACGATCCATTACGAAGCATGTGAGGATGTTGCAGAAACACTTCAGGGGATCCGTGACCTTGGATTAAAAAGCGGGCTTTCCATTAAGCCGAAAACAGACGTGGACGTGGTGAAAGAACTCCTTCCGCTTTGTGATATGATCCTGCTCATGAGTGTAGAGCCTGGATTTGGCGGGCAGAAGTTTATTGATGGTTCTCTGGAACGAGCGCAAAAACTAAGGAAAAAAATAAATGACTCCGGTCTTCCGATCGATCTGGAAATAGATGGAGGGATCACACTGGATAATGTTGCTGATGTTCTGGATGCTGGCGTGAATGTCATAGTGGCAGGAAGTGCTGTTTTCAAGGATCCTGCAGAAAACACAAAACAGTTTATGGAGATATTAAATGGGAGAGATTAAGAAGATTGCCGTTCTGACGAGCGGAGGGGATGCACCTGGCATGAACGCAGCGATCCGGAGTGTCGTGCGTGCCGGTATCAAAGAAGGATACGAAGTCTATGGTGTGCAGAGAGGCTATCACGGTCTTTTGCGCGGGGAATTGGAGCAGATGAATACCCGTGATGTTTCCGAGATCCTGCAAAGAGGCGGGACGATACTTCATACAGCCCGTTCAAAGGAATTTACAGAAGAAGCAGGGCAACAGAAGGCAAAAGAGATTCTGGAAGTATTCGGCATCGACGCACTGATCGTGATCGGCGGTGATGGCTCTTTCCGCGGGGCAAGAGATCTGAGCAAGCTGGGGGTTCCGGTCATAGGTATCCCTGCGACGATCGATAATGACGTGGCATGCAGTGATTTCAGCATTGGATTTGATACAGCTGTTAATACTGCGCTTGCGGCAATTGACCGCATCAGGGAAACTGCGTCCTCTCATGAGAGAAGTTCTGTGATCGAAGTGATGGGAAGAAATGCAGGATTTATCGCAATGGAAGTTGGGATTGGCTGCGGAGCGGAATGCGTCCTGATCCCGGAAGTTGCGTTCGATCTGGAAAAAGATGTCTGCCAGCAGCTTTTAAAAGGCAGAAATATGGGAAAGCATCACTTTATCGTCGTTTTGGCAGAAGGTGCCGGGAGCGCCGTGGAGATGGCAAAAACGATTGAAGAGATCACAGAAATCGAAACCCGTGCTACAGTCCTTGGTTATGTGCAAAGAGGCGGAAGTCCATCTGCATTTGACCGTATGATCGCATCTCTGATGGGGATCAGAGCTGTAGAATGTATAGCACAGGGAAGATTTAACCGCGTTGTCATAAACAGAGAAGGCAGGATCCAGGATATGGATCTGGAGGAAGGACTGTCCATGACCAAAACCATTTATCCGGGCAGCCTGGGAGCAGTTGACACACTATTCTGATACAAATATGAACTTACACGACTTTTATTATGATCTACCGAAGGAATTGATCGCGCAGGATCCATTGACGGACCGCGCATCCTCCCGCCTGTTAGTAATGGACAGAAAAAGCGGGGAGTTCTCGCACGATATCTTTCGAAATATAACGCATTACCTGAAAAAAGGAGATTGTCTGGTCTTAAACGATACAAAAGTGATCCCGGCCAGATTGTTTGGTACACGCTGTGATACAAACGCCTTGATAGAGATCCTTCTTTTGACCCGAAAAAGCGATACGGATTGGGAATGTCTGGTCAAACCGGGAAAGAAAGCACGTACAGGATGCAGACTTTCTTTCGGAGAAGGAGAACTTTACGGATCAATCATCGATGTGCTCGAAGACGGGAACCGGATCATCCGTTTTGAATTTGACGGTATTTTTGAAGAGATCCTGGACCGTTTGGGACAGATGCCGCTCCCACCATATATCACGCATACTCTGAAAGACAAAGACCGTTACCAGACTGTTTATGCTGTCCACACGGGCAGCGCAGCAGCACCGACAGCCGGCCTGCATTTTACAAAAGAACTGCTGCAGGAAATAGAAGAGAAAGGCGTAAAGATCGCTAAGGTGACACTTCATGTCGGCTTAGGTACGTTCCGTCCGGTTAAAGAAGAGAACATTCTGGATCACCATATGCATTCAGAATACTATACGGTTACGGAGGAAACCGCTCAGCTGATCAATCAGACCCGTACAGAGGGCGGCCGCATCATCTGTGTCGGGACCACTTCTACAAGAACCCTGGAGTCTGTTGCGGCAGAAGACGGTACAATGAAAGCCTCATCCGGCTGGACTGATATATTCATTTATCCCGGCTACCGTTTTAAAGTTACGGATGGCCTGATCACCAATTTTCATCTGCCGGAGTCTACACTGGTCATGCTGGTCAGTGCCTTTTCAACGAGAGAGAATATTCTCCGTGCCTATCAGGCTGCTATTGATGAAAAATACCGTTTTTTCAGCTTTGGCGATGCTATGTTTTTAATCTGAAAAACCCTTTTATGTTTTCTTGTGCAATAAGAATGATAGTGGTACAATTTACATTAGTTTTTTGTGCCCTTTTATAAGTAAGAAAAAGGAGGAAGGATTATGTTTTTTGATGATAAGATCTGGATGGCAAAGAACGAAGAAAAAGTCAGCCTGCTGCTGAGAATGGCTAACCGGCACGGGCTTGTCACCGGCGCCACCGGAACCGGAAAAACGATCACCGTAAAAGTCA
>JAZNHY010000278.1:0-7465 GCA_045577235.1 Lachnospiraceae bacterium | reverse complement strand
AAGAACTTGCTGAAAAAGGGATCTCTCTTCCTGCAGAGCAGGATATGATAACACGCCGTGTCATCCATACCAGCGCAGATTTTGAGTATGCACATACTTTGACCTATTCTGAAAATGCGGTAGCCATCGCGAAAGAGCTGTTGAAAAACGGAGCGGATATTGTGACCGATACCAACATGGGTCTTTCCGGTGTGAACAAAACAGTGCTGGCGCAGTTTGGTGGAACGGCGCACTGTTTTATGGCTGATCCGGATGTGGCAAAGGAAGCAAAGGAGCGCGGCGTTACACGTGCTACAGTCAGCATGGAACGGGCAGCTGCAATTGAAAAACCGGTTATCTTTGCCATCGGCAATGCGCCTACGGCATTGATTTCTATCTATGAAAAAATGACGACCTCTGACTGGAGACCGGCTTTTATCATCGGTGTTCCGGTTGGATTTGTGAACGTGGAAGCATCTAAGGAATTGTTCCTGGATACAGATGTTCCATATATTATCAACCGCGGAAGAAAAGGCGGAAGCAATGTGGCAGCAGCCATCTGCAACGCCCTTCTGTATGAACTGCGCAAAGAGTATCTATGAGAAGTGGATTTACCACCGGAAGCTGTGCAGCAGCGGCAGCGAAAGCTGCCACATATATGCTGTTGTTCGGAACGGAAAAGAAAACGATTCAGATAACGACCCCAAAAGGACCTGTTTATGAGCCGGAGATCCTGGAGATTGAGCGAAAACAGGATGTGGTTTCCTGTGCCGTGAAAAAGGATGCAGGGGATGATCCGGATGCGACCAACGGCGCATTGGTCTATGCGGAAGTATCGGTCATTAACCGTACTGAAGAAGGTGACATTACGGTTACGATTGATGGCGGTATTGGCGTGGGCAGAGTGACCAAGCCGGGATTGGATCAGCCGGTCGGAAATGCAGCCATTAATCATGTCCCGCGTGAAATGATCACTAATGAGGTGACACAGGTGCTGGAAAGTGCCGATTTCCACGGCGAGGTGCAGGTGATCATTTCCATCCCGGAAGGTGTGGAGATCGCAAAGAACACTTTTAACCCACGACTGGGGATAGAAGGCGGAATTTCCGTCCTGGGAACCAGCGGAGTGGTGGAGCCGATGAGTATGCAGGCCATTCTGGATACGATCAAAGTGGAACTCCGACAGCATCGCGCCTTTGGGTATTCGTGTGCGGCAGTATCTCCGGGCAACTATGGCGTCGACTATATGAAAGAGACGTATGACTACGATCTGGATAAAAGTGTAAAGTGCAGCAACTTCATTGGTGATACCATCGATATGGCAGCAGAACTGGGATTTGAATGTATGCTGCTGACCGGCAACATGGGCAAGCTGGTCAAAGTAGCCGGCGGCATTATGAATACTCATTCGAGAGAAGGAGACTGCCGAATGGAAATCATGACGGCAGCAGCGCTGCAGTGTGGCGTGAGCAGAGAAACGTGCCTCAAGATCTTAGACTGCGTGATGACGGATGAAGCAATCCGCCTGATCGAAGAAGAAGGAAAAAAAGAAGAAGTAATGAACTGTCTGCTGGAAAAGATCATGTACTATCTGAACAAGCGTGCAGCAGGCAAAATGGAAATAGAGTGTATTGTATATTCATCGAAATATGGAGAATTAGCAAAAAGTAAAGGAGCGGAAAAATGGTTAACTTTGTTGGTGCAGGACCAGGGGCAGCAGATCTGATCACAGTCAGAGGTATGAACCTGCTGAAAGAAGCAGACGTGATCATCTACGCGGGATCACTGGTAAGTGAGGCTTTATTGGATTACGCAAAAGATGGCTGCGAGATCTACAACAGTGCCTATATGACACTGGAAGAAGTGCTGGATGTGATGAAAAAAGCAGAAGCAGAGAATAAGATGACGGTACGTCTGCATACCGGCGATGCCAGCCTTTATGGCGCGATCCGTGAGCAGATGGATGACCTGGATAAGAATGGCATCAAATATGCAACCACTCCGGGCGTCAGCGCATGCTTTGGCGCAGCTGCTTCTCTGAATCTGGAATTCACCCTGCCGGATGTTTCCCAGTCTTTGATCATTACCCGTATGGAAGGAAAGACCAAAGTGCCGGAGCGGGAGAATATTCAGAGCTTTGCTGCACATCATTCCACGATGGCCATTTACTTGAGCGCCGGAGTACTGGACCAGCTTTGCGAAGCACTGGTAGAAGGCGGTTACGAAAAGACCACACCTGCGGCTATCATCTACAAGGCAACCTGGCCGGAAGAAGAAGGATATATCTGTACGATCGAAACGCTTCCTCAGACAGCCAAAGAACACAACATTACTAAAACTGCCATGATCATTGTCGGTGATGTTTTAAATACCAGCAATTACAGTCTTTCCAGACTGTATGCAGATGATTTTTCGACAGAATACAGACAGGCAAAAAAATAAAGATGAATTTATCAGTGATCTGTTTTACCCCAAACGGGTATGACAGAATGAAGGAACTTAATAGTATTGCATTTGAAGACATTTCCGTTGAAATGTTTTGTAAATGCAGCCGCCTGAAAGAAGAATGTGCGGATATTTATGTTGAGGATGATTTGTCTTCCTGGACGAAAAAGCAGTTTGAAAAAAAGAACGCCATTTTGTTTATAGGCGCAACAGGGATCGCAGTGCGGGCCATTGCAGACTCTGTGGAAAACAAACTGACAGACAGTCCGGTTCTGGTCATGGATGATCGGGGAGAATACATTATCTCCCTGCTTTCCGGTCATGTAGGCGGTGCCAATGAACTGGCCATGACGATCGGAGGAAGAACGGGAAGCGTTCCGGTCATCACTACGGCAACCGATATTAACGGAAAGTTTGCAGCAGATGTTTTCGCAAAGAAAAATTCCCTTTCCATCATCAATAAAGGCGGGATCGCGATGGTCTCTTCTAAAGTGCTGGCGGGAGAGAAAGTTTCCATCTGCATTGGCAATGAGATCCCGGTAGATGAAGAGGCAAAGAGTGTATTTGCTAAGAAGCATGAAGATGATTTGATCCTGCTTGCAGAAAAAGATGCTGGGGACACCTGTGATATCTTTATCGGCAGGAAAAAAGAGACTTCGCCAAAAGCACTGCTGTATCTGGAAGCAGCAAAATATGTGCTTGGCATTGGCTGCAGAAAAGGGAAACGGGAAGATGAGATAAGGACACTGGCAGACAGAGTCCTTACAGAACAGGGCATATCCCCAAAGGAGGTCTGCGCAGTTGCGTCCGTTGTCGGAAAGCACGAAGAAGAAGGACTGATCGCGTTTGCCAGAGATATGCAGGTCCCGTTTGTGACTTATGCGGCAGAAGATCTGGAAAGTCTGGAAGGCGACTTTAGCGAAAGTGAATTTGTAAGGCAGACGATCGGCACTGGATGCGTGTCCGAGCGTGCAGCCATGTATCATTGCAAAGGAGAAGGAACACTGATCCTGAAAAAAACAGCAGAAAACGGAGTAACCGCAGCAATTGCGGAAAAGAAATGGAGATTACGGTTTTATGAATGAGATCTACGTAGTTGGACTTGGTCCGGGCAAGGAAGAAATGATGACAGGAGAAGCTATATGGGCTTTGGACAATGCGGACACCATCATTGGCTATACAGTCTATCTGGGACTGTTGGGTGGAAAATATGATAATAAGGAATTATTGTCTACCCCTATGATGCAGGAAGAAAAAAGATGCCGCATGGCATTTGAAGAAGCTATGAAGGGCAAAAAAGTTGCCATGATCTGCAGCGGTGATGCAGGCATCTATGGCATGGCTTCGCTGATGTATGAGATCGGAAAAGAGTTTCCGGAATGTGAACTGACCATTATCCCGGGCATCACAGCAGCCAGCAGCGGCGCAGCTGTTCTTGGCGCTCCGCTCAATCATGATTTCTGTGTGATCAGTCTGAGTGATCTGATGACCCCGTGGGAATTGATCGAAAAAAGACTGGAGCTTGCCGCAAAAGCAGATTTTGCAATGGCTATCTACAACCCATCCAGCAAAAAACGGCACGACTATCTGCAGAAAGCCTGCGATATTCTTTTAAAGGTAATCGAGCCGGAGCGCCCGTGCGGTTATGTGGAGAACATCGGAAGAGATGACACCAAAGCCACGGTCTGCACTTTAAAAGAACTGCGGGATACAAGCGTAAATATGTTTACTACGGTATTTATCGGCAATTCAACAGCCGAGATCATTGATGGAAAACTGGTCACCAAACGCGGTTATCCATCAGAAAGAAGAGAAGGATGAGTAAGATTCTGATTTTTGCCGGAACGACAGAAGGCAGAGAATTATCTGAGTGGCTTTGTGAAAAGGGCTGCTCACATGACCTGTGCGTGGCAACAGAGTACGGTGAGCAGGTTCTGAATGAACAGCCGCACCCATTGACAAAGGTGCACACTGGCCGGATGAATGAGGCGCAGATCGCATCGTTCATAGAGCGGGAAGGCATCCAGGTGGTCGTGGATGCAACTCACCCTTATGCAAAAGAAGCCACTGAGAATATTAAACAGGCAGCGGAAGAAAAGGGAGTGACCTATCTGCGGCTGGACCGGAACCAAGCGGAAGAAATGGAAGAAACCGCGGACGCAGAAAAATACTATTTTCCGGACACAGCACTTTGCATTGAAGCGCTTTCTAAAGCTGAGGGCAATATTCTTTTGACAACAGGCAGCAAAGAACTGCCGGATTATTGTGCAAATGAAAAAGTGAAGGATCGTATTTTTGCCCGCGTGCTTCCGGGAACGGAAAGCATTGCGATCTGCGAAAAAAGCGGCATTCCGGGAAAACGGATCATTGCTATGCAGGGGCCCTTTTCATTGGCAATGAATCTCGCAATCATCAAAGATCATGATATTAGGATCATGGTTACCAAGCAGACCGGCAAATCGGGCGGATTTGCAGAAAAAGAGGAAGCAGCTGCTAAGGCGGGCATTCCTCTGTATGTGATCGGTGTCCCGGAAAACTCTGCTGGTATGTCTGCTGCGGAGGTCCGTCGGACGTTATATGGATATTTGGACGAAAGAAAACGCACCATCTCTTTGATCGGCTGCGGCATGGGACATCCGGAAAATCTGACGGTGGAAGCTTATCAGGCGATGCAGAGTGCAGATCTTGTTTTCGGCGCAAAACGAATCCTGGAAGACTGTAAGATCACGGCGGAGAGTTATCCATATTATTTTGCAAAAGAGATCATCCCTGTTCTGAAAGAAAAACCAGGTGATGCGGCGATCCTTTTCTCCGGCGACAGCGGTTTTTACAGCGGGGCCACGAAAATGACGCTGGCTTTAAAAGAAGCAGTTGCAAACGGAGAACTTTCCGGAGAGATAAAAGTGTATCCGGGCATTTCATCGGTTTCTAACCTGGCCGCTCTTTTTGGGATCTCCTGGGAAGATGCCACACTCTTTAGCGTACATGGCAGAGGAACGGTAGAAACCTGGAGAGGCAGGCTCCTTCATACCATCAGGACCAGCAAAAAAACATTCCTTCTGGTTTCCGGCGTGAATGATATGAAAACGATCGGAAAGGTACTTCTGGAAGAGGGAATGGATGACTGCCGGATACTGGCCGGATATCAGATGTCATATCCGGAGCAGGAGCTGTTAGATCTGGCGCCGGCAGACTGTGAATCATTAGAGAAAGACGGGCTCTATGCCTTGTTTATATTAAATCCGAGAGCAGGTGTGACAGCGGTAACGCATGGACTTCCGGACAGCTCCTTTATTCGGGCAAAAGTGCCTATGACGAAAGAGGAAGTGCGGACTGCCAGCATCTCCAAGCTGCATCTGACAGGTGATGCTATTGTGTACGATGTAGGATCCGGTACCGGATCTATTGCTGTGGAGATTGCAAGGATATCTCCAGATATCACGGTTTACGCGATCGAGCGGAAAGAAGAGGCGGTAGATCTGATCAGGCAGAATGCGGAAGCATTTGGTCTTTCAAATGTGAAGATCATTCCGGCATATGCACCGGAAGGATTGGAAGAACTTCCTGCTCCGACGCATGTTTTTATCGGTGGTTCCGGCGGCAACCTGAAGGAAATCCTGGCAGCAATCTTTGCGAAAAATCCAAAAACATCAATCGTTGCCAATGCGGTCAGCCATGAGACCTTTGAAGAATTTCTGCAGATTGAAAAGAACTTTAACGTGAGCGATTTTGACATCGTACAGATGGCAGTGACCAGAACGAGAAAGGTCGGCAATTATCATATGCTGCAGGCAGAGAATCCGGTCTGGATCTGTTCGTTTAAAGGTAATATAGAATGAAAAAACCTCGTATTTTATTAGCAGCGCCGAAAAGCGGAAGCGGGAAAACACTGATCACCTGCGCGCTTTTGGGTGCACTGAAGAAGAAAGATTTAAAACCGGCCGCATTTAAATGCGGTCCGGATTATATTGACCCAATGTTTCACCGTACTGTCCTGAAGGTTCCTTCAGAAAATCTGGATACCTTCTTTACCGGAGAAGAGACCCGGGGTATTTTTGCAGAACTGGCCAAAGACGCGGACATTGCGGTGATGGAAGGCGTCATGGGATTATTTGACGGATTGGGCGGAACCCGCGAAGAAGGATCTGCTTATCATCTGGCAAAAGTGACATCTACACCGATCATTCTGGTGGTGGATGTGCATGGCATGGGTAAATCCATGATCCCTCTGATCAAAGGTTTTCTGGATTATGATACAGAGCACCTGATCAAAGGTGTTCTGCTGAACCGGATGACCGAGAGTTTTTTAGAGACCATGCGTCCGATGCTGGAAAAAGAGCTGCCGGTTCCGATCGTCGGATTTTTCCCTGCCAGAAAAGATATCCATTTAGAAAGCCGTCACTTGGGTTTGATGCTGCCGGGTGAGATTGAAGACCTGGAGGCACAGCTTGATGCAGCTGCGGATCAGTTCCTTGCAACGGCTGGATTTGAGAAGATCCTTTCCATTGCGGATCAGGCAGAAGATATGACAGACGTGGAACCTGCAGGCAAGGCTGCAGATGACAGTGCATCAGCAGGAGAGGTGCCGTTGATTCTGGCAGTTGCCCGGGATGAAGCATTCTGCTTTTATTATGAAGCGAATATGCGTGCATTCCGGAAAAGAGGCGTTGAGATCCGTTATTTTTCGCCGCTTCATGACAAAGAACTTCCTCCGGAAGCGGACGGTATCCTGTTGGGAGGAGGCTATCCGGAGTTATATGCAAAAGAATTGAGCGAAAATGAAAGCATGAAAGCATCCATTCGCAGTCCGATTGAAGGCGGCATGCCTTCGCTGCCTGAGTGCGGTGGCTTTATGTACCTGCATGAATCGATGGAAAACCAGGAGGGCGGCAATTATCCGATGGTTGGTCTTGTAAAAGGGACTGTGCAGTTTAAAGGAAAACTGGTAAGATTTGGTTATGTAGAACTGACAGAAAAGCAGCCATGCTTCCTGCAGGAAGGTCAATCGATCAAAGCACATGAATTTCACTATTATGATTCG
>JAZNHY010000277.1:0-7153 GCA_045577235.1 Lachnospiraceae bacterium | reverse complement strand
TTCCAGGTCTTTCATTGCGATCTCATATTCTTCGTCGTTTGGAGCTTTGCCATGCCAGCCGGCATTATTCTCCATAAAGGAAACGCCCTTGCCCTTTATGCTCTTCGCAATAATTGCCGTCGGCATACCTTTTGTCTCTTTTGCCTCTGTGAATGCATCTTTCAGGGACTGAAAATCATGCGCATCCGCATGGACGACATTAAAATTGAAGGACATGAATTTTTCATCAAGCGGATATGGAGAACAGACCTTTGCAATATCTCCGTCGATCTGCAGTCCATTGTTGTCCACGATCACTGTCAGGTTGTCCAGTTTTCTATGACCGGCAAACATACATGCCTCCCAGATCTGTCCTTCCTGAATCTCTCCATCTCCCAAAAGTGCGTACACGCGGTAGTTCTTCTGATCCATCTTTCCTGCCAGCGCCATTCCAACAGCTGTGGAAAGTCCCTGTCCTAACGATCCGGTGGACATATCCACACCCGGAAGAAGATTCATATCCGGATGTCCCTGCAGGCGGGATCCTACTTTGCGGAGAGTCAGCAGCTCTTCTTTTGGGAAGAAACCTTTTTCCGCAAGGGTTGCATACAGCACAGGAGCCGCATGTCCTTTTGACAGAACAAAGCGGTCTCTGTCCGGATTTGATGGATCCGCAGGATCGACTCCGTTCATTTCTACGAAATATAAATAGGTGAGAATATCGGCAGAAGAAAGAGATCCGCCCGGGTGTCCTGCCTTTGCGGCATGTACACCTTGTATAATACCTTTTCTGATTTCATTTGCATGAAATGCTAATTCTAAGTCGTTCATTGCTTGTCCTTTACATGAAATCTGCTTCTTCTAATTGTTTCGCATTGCCTTTCCGTTTTTTGCCTCCAAAACGGAATTTTCCGCCGCCACGTTTGGATGCGTTTGCAATAGCATTATCAATAATGCCTCTGATATTATCATAACCCAGACGCTCCGTCGGCACGTTTAGTTCATCGATCTTTGCATGCAGTGCCAGAAGTGCCATATCGCCAACCGTATAGCCCTGCTCCTGGGCATACTGACATGCCAGATCTGCCCATTGCGCCAGGCTGAGCTCGGATACATTCAGTCTTGTCTGGAACAGCTCATTCAGCTCCGGATGTTTGCTGATCATATTATCGATTGCCAGCTGATTTCCTTCCAATGCCACCATGGAAGACAGGCTCCGGCTGCTCAAGATATCGATCAGGCTGTCTACGGTCTCATCATTCAGATAGCCTACATTTTCGATCAGCAGATCACTGCCGGCAATTTTCTCGAAGACCTTCATCATGTTCTTACCATTCAGTGCCTGTGCTTTCACTTTGGCTACACGGCTGTTTCCGCCAATCTCCTGTCCAACGGCCTTGATCACGGCAATGGTCAGATAGGTCTTTCCGCTCTTGGTATCGCCAGTTACGATCAGGTTGCCTCCGGTCGGATCTCCATGTCTCTTCTTCTCGATCAGACTTCCGATCGTTCCATTGATCCGCTCTTCCATGCCGTCGATCAGCAGGAACTCTGCAAGTTCCTCTTTCAGCTCTGCAGGCATCTCATAGCCGCCGTCTTCATATTCATAGTCATCATACTCGTCTTCGTATCCATCCTCATACTCGTCTGTATACTCGTCCTCGTATTCTTCTTCCGGAGCTTCTTCATAAGGCTCCTCTTCGTATGCTTCTGCCGGCTCTTCTGTTGTTTCGCCCGCTTCAAAGGAATCGTCAAATTCTGCAGCCGGCTCTTCTTCATATGGCTCTTCTACAGGAGGAACTTCTTCGTAGTCGTCTTCTGCATAGTCTTCCTCGTATGCTTCTTCCTCATACTCTTCTACATAGTCGTCTTCTACAAATTCTCCATCCTCAAAAGGCTCTTCTTCGAATTCGCCTTCTTCATAATCGTCTAACTCCTGTTCAAAACCGTCTTCGGATTCTTCCTCATATTCTTCTTCATAATCCTCAACAGGTCCTTCATCCCAGTCGTCGTATTCTTCTTCGAATGCAGGCTCTTCGGTCTCACCAAATCCGACTTCATAATCATCGTCTAACCGTTTGTTTTCTGGTTTATACTCTCTGTCTTCGTACTCATCGTCCTCGTACTCGTCATCCTCGTACTCATCATCCTCGTACTCGTCGTCCTCATACTCGTCATCTTCATACTCGTCATCTTCGTACTCGTCGTCTTCGTACTCATCATCTTCGTACTCGTCGTCTTCCGGTTCGTCGTAGAGCTGCTCCTCATATTCTTCTAATTCTTCCTCTTCGGATCCTTCAAAAGAATCTTCTGAGAATTCCTCATCAGATGCTTTGGTGAAGAGAGATTTGAAATCAAATCCTTCTTTCCCCTCTGCGCGGGCAGTATCATAAGCAAGCATTGCCTTTTCAAAGTCGCTCATATCGTCGGCTTGTGGCTCTGCTGTCATCTCCGGTTCCTGATAAGCAGGTGTTTCATACTCCGGTTCCGCTTTTCTGCCGAAATCTCCACCCAATTCTGTAATCAGCGGAGGTTCATTCTCATCTTCAACAATAGCACTATCATTGACCGGGAACTCATCCACAACAACTGCCTCTGCAGGTGCCTGTTCAAAGGAAGGCGTCTCCTGCGGCATTTCCGGAACGACCGGTTCCTGTGCCACTTCCCGTTTGGAATAGGTCGCAAACATGGAATCTAGTGTGATCTGTCCGTCAATATTGTCTGTTTCATCTTCTGCAAATAAAGAGGAAACACTGGAATACTTACTGCTTCTGGTCGGGCGGATCACTTCCGTCGGTACAGCTTCTACCGCTGCCGGTTTCACCTGTGATGCGGGTTCCGGTTCGATTGCGGTTTGAAGTCTGGAACTATAGGTTGGTTTCTGCACAGGTTCTCTGCGTTCCTGCGCAACCCTTTCAGCAACCTTTGAAGAGTTCACCTCTGCCTGAACAGCTTCCGGCAGGATCAGTTCATCCGGTGCGTTTTCATCTTCCTGTGGAGAAATAGCAAAAAGAATTGTTGCTGATCCACCATCTTCTTTTGTTCTGACTTCTCTATCTTCTTTTTCTTCGCCCGCAAATAAAACTTCGCGTTCTCTTTCCGGGAACATTTCCTGCTGGTTAAGGGCAGCCGGAAAAGCATCATCAAACCCTTCTCTTGCGCGCTCTACATCTGCCAGCGGCTCTGCCACCGGTTCGATCACAGCTGCAATGATCGGATTATCGGACACCTGAAGTCCTGCCTCCTGCTGCTCCGTATAGACTTCTTCTATTTTCTCTTCTACCGGTGCCGGGGTATCGTAAACGACTTCTGCCGGCTCTTCAAAGGAAACTGCCGGTGCTTCTTCTGTAAATTCAGCTGCTGGCTCTTCAAAGGAAACTGCTGGTGCCTCTTCTTCTGAAGCTGCTGCCTCTTCTTCTAAAGCTTCCGGTTCCTGTGTTGTTTCTTCTGCCTTGACGGCCTCCTCTGCTTTTTCCTGTTTTATTTTTTCCTGAGCGGCTTCTAATTGTGCCTGCAGCTGTGCTGCTCTGGCTGCCTCTTCTTCTGCTTTTTCTTTTGCAGCTTCCAGTTGTGCCTGCAGATCTGCTGCTCTGGCCTCTTCTTCCGCTCTCGTCATCACACGGTGTGCACCATAAACCGGCTCTTCAAATTCCGGCTCCGGCCGCTCTGTCGGCGGAACATACCGATGAGAACCATAAACCGGCTCCTCAAACACTTCCGGCTGCATAGCTGCATCTTCTGCATTCAAAAGCTCTTCCGGAATCGTCCAGTCGTGGCTCATATCTTCAAATGTCGTCTTTGGAAGGGTGATCACTTCTCCGTTCACTTCAAACGGTGTTCCTTCTGCTGTTTTTTCCGGAACAGTTTCAAAAGTGACCGTACCTTCAAATCTTCCATATTTTCTTACAGAAGGTGTTCTTTCCACTGGTGCTTCTGTTCTGGTTACCCGTTCAAAAGCTTCTGCTGCCTGAACCATTTCTGCCTGTTCTTTTGCTTCAGCGATTGCCATTGCATCACCAATAGCCATATCCTGATCCGGTTTTTTGTCCTGCAGAACTTCTTCTAAAAAGGCATCATTGATTTCTTCCATACCAAAATCATCTGTTGCTGCATCTGCTTCCGGTTCCTTTTCCGTTGGTGCACCAATATCCAGGAACTTTTCCAGTTCCTCACTTTGCGGCGGCTCCTGTCCGCTCATATCGATAAAGCCTTCCAGAGGGATATCGGTTCCCAGCTGGCTGGCACCATTGTTTTCTTTTTCCACCGCAGCTTCTGCTTCTGCTCCGAGACGCGCCTTCAATGCTTTTGCCTTTTGCACATAATCTCCATTGGCAAACCAGAGAATGATATTGTCACAGATCTCCAGACATTTTTCTTTGTCCCGAAGTTTATAGTACAGAGCGGCCAGCTCATACATCCATTTTTCGTCTACTTCTTTGGAACAGTAAACAGACAGGACTTTCACAAGGTCTTCTGCTGATACTCCGCCTGCTTTTCCAATCTTATATTTCAGGAGATACCGGTCATTATCATGCGGTGCCATTTTGCAGAAATCTTCATAAAACTCGACCGCATTGTCCAGATCATCCAGGGCAATGGAAAGTTCGCTCAGCTTGTAAGCCATCTTTCTACCCATCGGCGTTTTTTCGTAAGCCATCAGAAGGATCTCTCTTGCATCTTCCAGCTCGCCCTTTGCCGCATGTGCATCTGCAACCATTTCCAGTGTGCGGCTGTCTGCCAACTTCCGGATGTTCATCTCATCGGCAAACGTTAAGACTCTGTCAAAATCGCCTCTTGCATATGCTTTCTTAATTTCTCCGATTATTTCCCGTTGTTCCTGTTTATCCATTTTAAATCTCCACTCTTCCTTCCAGTGCTCTCAGCAGCGTTACTTCGTCAATGCATTCCAGGTCGCCTCCGACTGGCACGCCACTGGCGATTCTGCTCACTTTGATGCCTGTAGGTTTAATTAGTTTACTAATGTACATTGCGGTGGTCTCGCCTTCCAGACTGGAGTTTGTGGCAATAATAACTTCTTTCACATCTCCGCGTAAACGTTCCACCAGTTCTTTTAATTTTATATCAGAGGGCCCGATCCCCAGCATTGGAGATATTGCCCCATGAAGTACATGATAGACACCGTCAAATTTACCTGTCTTTTCATATGCGGCCAGATCTCTGGAATTTTCCACAACCATGATCGTGGAATGGTCCCTTGCATGGCTGCGGCAGATCGGACATTCTTCTTCATCCGTGATCGTGCAGCAAGTCTTGCAGTAGCGGATATTTTTCTTTGCAGCCAATAACGCGCTGCTCAAGGATTCCACTTCTTCCTCCGGCATATCAATAATATGAAATGCCAGCCTGCCTGCCGTCTTCGGTCCGATACCCGGCAGTCTGGAAAGCTCCGCGATCAGTTTTGACATGGTATCACTAAAATAGTCCACTTGCGCCACCTAATCCGCCGGTTACTTTAGCCATCCGCTCCTGGGAAAGTTCATCCATTTTCCGCAGTGCTTCATTTGCAGCTGCCATGATCATTTCTTCCAGCATTTCCACATCTTCCGGATCTACGGCTTCTTTGTCGATCTTTACAGCCGTCAGTTCTTTCTTTCCGGAAACGGTGATCTCAACAACCCCGCCGCCTGCAGATGCTGTTACGGTCTCTTCTTCCAGCGCTGCCTGTGTTTCTTCCATTTCTTTCTGCATCTTCATGGCTTTCATCTGCAGCTGCTGCAATTGTTTCATATTCATTCCGCCGCCAAAGCCTGCGTTTCCACCGCGTCCTTTGCCCAATGATTATTCCTCCGTTCCTATAGTGAAATTAATATTTCCTAAAATCGATTCCAGATCGACCTGATTTTCAATTTCCGGTTTTCGCGTGATCATATTCACCTGAACACGCGGGGAAAGTCCTGTCACTTCCTTGATCAGATTTGCCACATAAGCAACTGCAGATTCTTCTTTCAGCTGTTTATAAGCCATTTCTGATGCCGCATAGATCACGACGCCTTCTTCTTCTGCTTCCACACTGGCCCTGCTCAAAGCAATTTTCAGCCGATGATCGCTGCAGGCATCCAGAATGCTTGACCAGGATGCTTTCACATCTGCTGCATCGCCCTGCACCGGCTCCGTCAGGATTTCTTCTTCCGCCTGGACCTTTTCTTCTTCAAAGTCCGGCATCATATCTTCATACTCCGGTTCAAACATTGCCGATGTACTGATAAACGGATCTTCTTCGTAATAGGAAAACTCTGTCGTTTTTGGGGCCGGTACTCCATCCTTTATTTTTTCTTCCAGCTGACGGATCCTGTCGGTAAGGGAATCGATATCTGTCTCCATCTGCGGCTTTGCCATTTGGATCACCGCAACTTCCAAAAGGATCTGTTTTCCTGCCGAATAACGAATGTTGTTCAGTAATTCCGATAAGATCCGGATATAGCGGAGAAGGACCTGCGCTTCTGAAAGAGAAGCATCCTCTTCTAACAATGCCCGGTTCTCATCTCCCACGCCCATGATCTGCATGTTCAGACCACCGCTGACATTCACTAAAAGCAGATTTCTGATATAAACCGTAAAATCCGATACAAACTGACTGATGTCTTTGCCTGCATCGATCGTTTCTTCGATCGTGGTCAGCGCTAACGCCACATCTCCTTTTGAGATGGCGCGGAACAAGCGTGAAAAAGTTTCTACATCCACAGTTCCTAAGGTGGAAAGGACATTTGCATAGGTCAGCTTTTCTCCCAGATTAAAAGCAATACATTTATCCAGAAGACTGATCGCATCACGCATAGAGCCATCAGCTGCCCGTGCAATATACTTTACTGCCTTTTCTTCCGATGCGACGCCTTCACTGTCCAACAGCGCAGAAAGATTTTGGGCGATCGTGTCCACACTGATCCGTTTAAAGTCATACCGCTGGCAGCGGGACAGGATCGTAACCGGAAGCTTGTGTGGTTCCGTGGTTGCCAGAATAAAAATGACATATTCCGGCGGTTCTTCCAGTGTCTTTAAAAACGCATTGGCAGCGCTGCCGCTCAGCATATGCGCCTCATCTATAATGTAAACTTTATAACGCCCTTTCGCCGGGGTATATTGAATTTCTTCAATAACCCTGCGGATGTCATCTACACCGGTATTGGATGCAGCATCGATCTCCACCACATCCATG
>JAZNHY010000276.1:0-3061 GCA_045577235.1 Lachnospiraceae bacterium | reverse complement strand
ATATATTTACTCATAAAAGCCTCCTTCTACTGCTGTCAGAAGGCAGAAGAAGGATAGCATGTTTATATGAATGAGTAAACTCCACCTGTGAGGGAGTGAATTCCGCCAGAAGAAATGAAAGTGGAATTTAGAAAAGCATTTCAGGTCCATTATCCAAAAGCCAGGACACTCTTTGATTAATAACTTTTTTGTGTTATAATTCATAAGTGAAGTATCACATTCAGAGCAAAAAAATCAGGACATACACAGAAGTATATTGCCCTGAATGTGATTCTTCACGATTGTACTAAAGCGCGTAGGTTGGCCAAAGTATATGGGTTTTCAATACTCAATCTCTCAGAGTGAAAGCCGATACCAGCTGAAAAACGGAACGATTAAAGATAAGATTATAGTCTGAAAAAGTTTTATAAGCATGGCAAACAAGCCCTCCGCGAGAGCACATTGAAAAATATTCAGTTGGATCATATCAGCAACGCATAGTGAAATGACGTCCAGAGAGCTGCAGACTGTTGCAGCCGCAGCACTTGCAAAGGTGGACATTATAACCCCATACGGCCTCCAGGAGCTCATCCGTTTTCAAACCGGTATAAAGGCTTTTAAATTTCTGGTGCCCCTGAAGGCGGAAGAGAACGGAAAGGGATTTTTTCTTATCCCGATTCCTAAGGAAACCGAAGTAACGGATCTTCTGGAAACCAGGAGGAAGTACATGCATCATAAAACGGCGGATAAAGTCTTTGCAGGACGCATGGATATTTTCTTTCACGCCGGTTTTATAGTTCAACGCAGAGAAAACAACTTCATTGCGGGATACAGACAGTATCCTGGAGTTTGAGATCGCGATCCGGTGTGTATACCTGCCGAGATATTCCATTGCATTGCCATTGCCGTTAAAGGTTTCTTTGATGAACAGGTTCCAGTCTTTTTTGTAAAGGCTGTCGCGGAATTCATTCCACGCAAAGACATTGCGAAGTTTCATACAGGAATCAGGGATCTGTAGATCACCGGAAGAATAAAGTGATTGGAGTGCTGCCAGGAACTTTCCACGGAAGATCTTTTTCATCACGGCTATGGGAATGAAGAACCCATTGCCGCTCCTGACCAGTCTCATGTCAGGAGAAAGGCCGCCGCCGGATATGATCGCATGGATGTGCGGATGATAATTGAGTTTCTGGCCCCATGTGTGGAGGATCTGTATGATGCCTGGCTGTCCGCCAAGGTATTTGCGGTCAGCAGAAAGGGACAGGATGGTTCTGGCCGAGCACTCATGCATCAGGGAATAAAGGACCTTCTGGTTGGCGTAAATGATCGGGTTTAGTTCTGCGGGCACGGTGCAGACAAGATGGAAATATGGCACATCGATCACTTCGGACCGGCGCTTATCGACCCAGACCTCCTTCAGGACTGCCTGGCAGACCGGGCAGTTCCGGTTACGGCAGGAATTGTAGAAGATTTCCATGTGGCCGCATTCTGTACACAGCATGGAATTGAATCCCATCTTCGGGGTATGGCAGTTCATGATGGATCGTGCAGCTTTATACTGTACCTCTGAGGGAGAATAAGAACTGCAATAATCATCCCATCCATTGTCGAAGATCTGCTGGATCTTTGTCCTGGACTTCATAACAGGTCACCCATTTCATCCAGAGGGCTGATGACAGATTTTGTACCGTTTGCAGCGAGATGCACATAGAGCATCGTGGAGGAAAGGGATTTATGACCCAGGAGCTCTTTGATCGTGAGGATGTCAACGCCGTTTTCATAAAGATGGGTTCCGAAAGCATGGCGGAGGGAATGGCATGTAAAGCGGTGCGGCCAGCCAAGAGATTCTTCCATTGCTGCCATATGTCTGCCAATGAAAAAAGTATCAATGGGTTTATCCTGACCATTCTGTTTCGGAAAGAGATATCCGGTAGGCTTTCCATAAGCAAACCAGTATTGTGTCAGAATATCCAGGGCAACCGGAGAAAGGATAGCATAGCGGTCAGAACGGTTCTTCCCATGGGTGACATGGATGCGCATTTGGGAACGGCTGATATCTTCGTAGCGGAGATGGCATACTTCGCCCACCCGTAAACCTGCCGAATACATAAGGACCAGCATGGCCTTCTGTTTCAGATCGGTAAATGCGGAGATAAATGTCCGGACTTCTTCTTTTGTAGGGACAAAGGGAAGATAGAGATCAAACCTGCGCAGGGGGAGCTGGTATGGATCCCAGGGTTTATGAAGAACGTAAAGGGTAAAAAAGCGGAGCTGGGAAATAGCGGCATTAATCGTACGGTCAGAAAGGGAACGCTCTTTCTGGATAGAAGTGATAAAGTCGCGCATGATATCCCAGGAAGCTGTTTCGGGGGTAATCCCGAGGCAATCAAGATATTTAAGGTATGCGGAAATATATGTCGCGTATGACTTGATGGTGTGGTTGGTAAGACCACGCAGGGAGATCATCTCCCTGAAGCTGTTTAAATAATCCATAAGGACCTCCTTGAATGTGTTTGTGAAAGGGTTACAAACACGTTCAGGAGGAGCTCTTGGAAAATATATGTTGTTGAATCCTGAATCAGGTGATAAACTGTAAATCAAAGTAGTGGTTTTTGATGCGGGTTTATGTCTGGTTAGGGGTAACTAAACAATAAACCAAAAACATTAAAAACGCTACTTTTATTTTATCCAAGATTTAGATTTGGCTAACGCTGTGGTAGCCATCGCGTAAGCGATTTAGTACAATCCAAGCTGATGATTTGTTGCATTTATGTAGTGAAAAGATGGGGTGCTTGAAATGGCAGTTTCATACAAGAAGTTATTCAAATTGCTGATTGATAAAGATATGAAAAAGAAAGACTTCTGCGAGCTCACCGGTGTGAGTCCGTCGACACTCAGAAAACTGAATCATGGAGAAAATGTTCAGATGGATATTCTGGAGAGTATCTGTCTCAAATTACCTTGTGAGCTGACGGATATCGTGGAAATTCTTCCGGATCCAGAGCCAGGTTCTAAAAACTGTAATGAAGAATGCGTTTAACCATCCTCGGCAAGAAGTCCCCCATCCTCTGTAGGTGGTGGG
>JAZNHY010000275.1:0-3472 GCA_045577235.1 Lachnospiraceae bacterium | reverse complement strand
GACTGGACAGACTGAGGAACCGGGATCATTAACAGAGAATGAACGATATACTGGAAAAAGCCCTTCAGCTGGGTCAGAACAAAAAAATAGCGACAGAGGAATATCTGGTTGCCACCGGAGAAAAGGAAGCAGCTTCTTTTTCTGTTGCACCGGAAATGATCGCCGTTTCAAATATTACGGAAAACACGGTCGTGAAGCTGGATATGAAGATCGAGGAGCCGGGCTACTTTGAAGTAGAGGCTATCGTTCCGGAATCTTTTATCATGCCGGGTAAACGGATCATCACCAGCGAAGACTTTGTCGGAGGCGTTTACTATTTTCCTATTACGATCGTAGAAAGCCGCCTGCATGCCGGGAAAAACTATTCCCAGATCATACTGCGCTCTTCCACACAGGAGTTTAAGATTCCGGTTGTGGTCAACATCAAAGTGAAAAGTGCACTGGATCATCGTAATCCGCGGAAAAAACTCTCCGCTTTGCTGCATCTTTACCTGGACTATAAAAAAGGTCTGATCGATGCTTATGACTGGATGGAGAAATCGAACGCGATCATTGGTGATGAAAGCGGGAACGATCGTATCTCCATGTTCCTTATGCTGTATCAGGCACAGATGTATATTTTGCTGCAGCAGTATACGAACGCAGCTAACATTCTGGAATTTATGGCGGAACAGATCGCCAAACTTCCGGAAACAGACTATGAACTGGTCTGCTATTTCTATTATGTGGAATGTCTGTACGACAGAGATGAAACACAGATCGAGGAGGCAGTTCGCCGCGTGAAAGCGGCTTACCGCATCTACCCGAGCTGGAGGATCTTATGGGTCCTGGTCAACCTGGATGAGACCTATAACCGGCAGCAGGGACTGAAATTAGATTCTCTTCTGGACTGCTTTGAGCAGCTGCGCTGCAACAGCCCGATCATGTATCTGGAGGCCCTGGAGGTATTCCGCCGGAGCCCGCAGTATCTTTGTGATGCATCGGATTTTGAACTGCAGGTACTTTATTTCGGCGCAAAGTCAGATTATGTAAATGCAAATCTTTGCAGTCGTTTTGCAGAACTGCTCTTAGAGACAGAAGAACGATCTCTCCTTAAGATCAATCTGCCTCTGGCGATCCGCATCCTGAAATTGGTATATGCGCGCTTTAAGACACGGAATATCCTGATGGCATTGTGCCGTCTTCTGGTCCTGCAGCGCAATAAATCCGGAGAGAATCACGCGTACTATGCAGAAGCTCTGCGGGAGTATGTGGATAACATTCCGGATTTGTTCCGGTATTATCTGGAATCGATTAATGAAGATAATTACGACGTGATCCCTACCAAAACGATGGAATCCGTCTTTGAGGATCCGCAGAAATATGAAGCATATCTGCCATATTTCTATGCGAATATGATCAGCAATAAAGAAAAATATCCGGATTACTATCGAGCAAATCTTGGCGCGGTCGTGACGTTTGCGGAAAAGCAGATCCAGCGCGGTGCTGAGAGCAAACACATGGTGATTATTTATAAAGATATTTTGGAGAACCACCTCCTGACGCATACCATCCAGAAAGGGCTCTTTGAGGTACTGGCTGCCAGAGAGATCGTTTGTCATTCTCCGCGGATGACGAGCGTTATGGTGATCCATAATGAATTGAATGTTTATCAGGACGTGATCCTGAAAGACGGCAAGTGTCTGGTGCGGATCTATTCCGGCAGCGCGATCATTCTGTTCAAGGATGCACGCGGGAATATCTATTCCAATATCCAGTATGAGATGAACGAACTGATCAATCAGAAAGAGTATATCGATCTGTGCATCAATGGTGTGCCGCTGAATGATTATATGCTGATGGAAGATACGCTTCCTCTGACCCGTGCTTATAAAGATCCTGTTGAGATCCTGCATTATCTGACACATCATCTGAAGGGATCTGATTTCCGTGTATCCTATATTCAGAAGCTCCTCAATGATACGGTTCTGTATTTCTCTCGGAATACAAAAGAGCAGGAAGTTTATGATGAGCTGATCGGATTCTTTAAATTCGATCTTGCGCCGGAGACCCGCGGCAAGCTGATCGATATTATGATCGAGCGGTCTCTTTACAAAGATGCATATGACGAGATCGAAAAGGGCGGTTTTGAATATGTGGATGAAAACAGCATTGCGAAACTGTCCAAAGTGCTGGTGAGTGTCAGCAACTACGAGGAAGATCCTCTTCTTCTTCAGATGTGCGAGCAGAGCTTTGTGAAGACCACTTTTGACAGAGAGATCTTTGAATATCTGCTGCGTCATTACAACGATAAAACAGAAGTTATGCTGGATCTTTACCGTGCCGGCAATGCGTATGGCATTGAAGATGCAACGCTTCCGGAGCGGATCTTAAGACGGACGCTCGAAACACATGAAACAAGCGAGCTGATCCCGCAGCTTTTCGCTAAATATTATGAGAAGGGCACAGATGAAAAACTGAAAAAAGATTATCTGAATTACCGTGCTGCCCGCTATTTCTACGATCAGGACGAAAAGAATACAGACTTCTTCAAATATATTGAAAGCGGAATGGCATCCGGTGTCAGCTACAATCTGATCACGGAGATCAGTTATCTGAAATATATGTCCGATAAGGATCTTTCCAGCCTGAACCGGCTGTCACTGATCGAAGAGAAACTGAAAAACTTTGCCAGCCGCTCTATTATGCTGGAAGAGTTTAAACAGTTTAAACGGTATTTTACACTTCCTGCAGTACTGGCAAATTCTGTGATCATTACGTCCTTTGGACACCGTGGAGAAGTGACTTACTGGATCACGGGCAATGCTGATTCCAGTATGGAGAAGACAGAGAGCATGAATGAGATCGTGGATGGTTTCTTTGCAAAATATATTACGCTGTTTTACGGTGAGAGCGTGACATATTCCGTGGATGGCGGGGAAACAGTTACTGTCCGTTATGAGGATCTGGATATCGTACATGACGAATCCCGTTACTCTACGATCGATACCCTGATCCGTATGGACAAGGAAGGCAGCAGGGAAGAGCTGAACGAAGCAGCAAGAGATTATTTTGTAAAGAGTGAATTGATCGACAGGTTATTCTGATGGAAAAACAGGGACTGATCATCGGGATCGATTATACAAAAGAATACTGCCAGGCGAGCTATTATTCTTATCGTCATAACCAACCGGAGTCTGTGGCATCCGGGACAGAGACCATGCGTTATCTGATACCGACGGCGCTGACTTTTGACAGAAGCAATGATGAATGGCTGATCGGTCAGGCTGCAATTGATTACGCAAAGAAAACAGGAGAATACCTGTTTGAAGATCTTCTGGACAACTGCTTCCTGAATGAAAAATGCTATATCAACGAGAAAGAGTATTCCTATACACAGCTTCTGGCTGTTTACTTTGGCAAGATCATTGAACTGACGCAGGTCACGACTTCAATCATGAGTATTGAGAATATCACAGTGAATCTGCGGGAG
>JAZNHY010000274.1:0-13545 GCA_045577235.1 Lachnospiraceae bacterium | reverse complement strand
ATAAGATCTGGATGGCAAAGAACGAAGAAAAAGTCAGCCTGCTGCTGAGAATGGCTAACCGGCACGGGCTTGTCACTGGCGCCACCGGAACCGGAAAAACGATCACCGTAAAAGTCATGGCAGAAAGCTTTTCTGATGCAGGTGTATCAGTCTTCCTCTCTGATATCAAAGGGGATCTGACCGGCATGAGTCAGCCAGGCATCAATACAGAAGATATGCAGAAGCGTATCGAGAAATTTGGCCTGGAAGAAGCCGGATGGGAATATAAAGGTTACCCAACCACATACTGGGATGTGTTTGCACAAAAGGGAATTCCAGTAAGGGCAACCATTTCTGAGATGGGTCCGATGCTGTTATCCCGCCTGATGGGACTTTCTGATGTACAGGAAGCAGTTCTGAGCGTGATCTTTAAGATCGCGGATGATCAGGGACTGTTGATATTAGATCTTAAAGATCTGCGTACCGTTGTACAGGCAGTCGGAGATCATGCTGCAGATTATAAAACATCCTACGGGAATATTACGACAGCAAGTATCGGAGCTATTCAAAGAGGTCTTTTAAAACTGGAGGCACAGGGAGCAGATAAGTTCTTTGGAGAGCCGGCATTAGATATCATGGACTGGATCCGTACAGATGAGAACGGAAGAGGTATGATCAATGTGCTCAACTGCGAGGATCTGTTCCAGAATCCGGATCTCTACGCTGCATTCCTTCTGTGGATGTTATCGGAATTATATGAGACTCTGCCGGAAGTAGGAGATGCTGATAAGCCAAAGATCGTTTTCTTCTTTGACGAGGCACATCTGCTTTTCAACATTGACTCTAAAGAATTACAGGATAAGGTTGTACAGGTGGTCAAATTGGTCCGGTCTAAAGGCGTTGGAGTATATTTTATCAGCCAAAGCCCGACGGATATTCCGAACCAGGTGTTAGCACAGTTAGGCAATAAAGTTCAGCATGCGCTGCGTGCATACACACCTGCAGACCAGAAAGCAGTCCGCGCAGCTGCACAGAGCTTTGTGGTCAATCCGGAATTCAAAACGGAAGAAGCCATCACACAGCTGGGAACCGGTGAGGCGCTGGTTTCCTTCCTGGATGAAAAAGGCGCTCCTAGTATGGTACAGAGAGCCAAGATCCTTCCGCCGCAGAGCCAGATGGGAATCATTGATGCAAATCTGCTCAGTGAGCTGATCGCGTCCAGCGATATGTTTGAAAAGTATTTCCGTACGGTAGACAGAGAATCCGCCTATGAACTGCTGACCGGTAAGGTTGCAGCAAGCTCATATGCAGCTGCTCCACAGGTTACACCACAGCCTGCTCCATCAGAAGGACCATGGGACTGTGCATGCGGACAGACAGGCAACACAGGACTATTCTGCCAGAATTGCGGAAAACCGCGTGCGCAGGGATTTGCTCCGGGAACAGCTCCGGTGGCAGCAGAATCTGCAGCCGCTGCTCAGGATGGGCCATCTCTGATCCGTTCCATTCAGGAAGAAAAGGAAGCAGCGGAAGAAGCTGCCCGTCAGGCGGAAGCGACCCTTGTGGAACGTGAAAGGCAGGAGCGGGAAAAAGAGGACGAACCAAAGCTGACAAAAGAAGAACTCGCTCAGATCCGCAGGGAAGAAAGAGAAAAACTCAAAGAAGAAGAGCGTAAGAGGAAAGAAAAAGAAAAACGGAAAAAAGAACTTAGCAAGGCTGCTTCCAGCGTTTTGACATCCGCCGGAAAGACAGCTGCCAATAAATTAGTCAGAGGTATCTTAGGCAATTTAATGAAATAAAAAATAGAAGCAGAGAGGCAAATAAGAATGAAAGCAGTTTACAACCACAAAGAAATCGAAAAGAAATGGCATGACATCTGGGAAGAACACCCGGTCAACGTGGATGATGGCAAAAAAGAAAAATACTACTGCCTGGATATGTTCCCATATCCATCCGGTTCCGGTCTGCATGTCGGACACTGGAGAGGCTACGTGATCAGTGATGTCTGGAGCCGTTACAAACTGATGCAGGGTTATTACCTGATCCATCCGATGGGATGGGATGCTTTCGGCCTGCCTGCTGAAAACTACGCAATCAAAATGGGAATCCATCCGGCCATCACAACGGCTGAAAATATTTCCAATATCAAACGGCAGATGAAACAGATCGCCGCAATCTATGACTGGGACAGAGAAGTTAATACGACCGATCCGGACTTCTACAAATGGACGCAGTGGATCTTTGTCCAGATGTTTAAAAAAGGACTCGCATATGAGAAAGAGATGCCGATCAACTGGTGCCCGAACTGCAAAACAGGCCTGGCAAATGAAGAGGTCGTAAACGGCAAATGTGAAAGATGCGGAGCAGAAGTAACAAAGAAAAATCTAAAACAGTGGATGTTAAAGATCACTGCCTATGCGGACAGACTCTTAGAAGACCTGAAGACGCTGGACTGGCCGGAGAAAGTCATCAAAATGCAGACAGAGTGGATCGGTCGTTCCTATGGTGCGGAAATTGAATTCCCGATCGAAGGGACCGACCGCAAGATCACGGTTTATACCACAAGACCGGATACCCTTTACGGAGCCACCTTTATGGTTCTGGCACCGGAATACGAAGGCGCATCGCAGTTAGCCACACCAGATCATCAGAAAGAAGTAGATGATTATATCTATCAGACATCTATGAAATCTTCGGTTGACCGTCTGCAGGATAAGGAAAAGACCGGTGTCTTTACAGGCAGTTATGCGATCAACCCGTTAAACAATGAAAAGGTCCCAATCTGGCTGGCAGATTATGTATTAGCAGATTATGGAACCGGCGCCATCATGTGTGTTCCAGCTCATGATGACAGAGACTTTGAATTTGCAAAGAAATTTGACCTTCCGATCATCCAGGTGATCAGTCCGGATGGAAAGGAGAATGAGAATCTGGAAGAAGCATATACCGGAACAGGTATTGTGATCAATTCCGGAGAGTGGAACGGAAGAAATTCCGATGAACTGAAAAAGAGTGCACCGGATGAGATCGAGCAGAGAGGAATTGGCAAGAAAAAGACAAATTATAAACTGCGTGACTGGGTCTTCTCCCGTCAGCGTTACTGGGGTGAGCCAATCCCAATCGTACATTGCCCGGATTGCGGATGTGTGCCGGTTCCGGAAGAAGAGCTGCCGCTGCTTTTGCCGGAAGTGGAAAAATATGAACCGACAGGAACGGGTGAATCTCCGCTTGCTGCTATTGATGAGTGGGTCAATACCACATGTCCGGTTTGCGGAAAACCGGCTAAAAGAGAGACCAATACCATGCCGCAGTGGGCAGGTTCCTCCTGGTATTTCCTGCGTTATGTAGACCCGCATAATCAGGAAAAACTGGTGGACAGAGAGAAAGCAGATAAATATCTTCCAGTCGATATGTATATCGGCGGTGTGGAGCATGCAGTCCTGCATCTTCTGTATTCCCGCTTTTATACCAAATTCCTGAAAGATATCAATATGCTTGATTTCGATGAACCGTTTATCAAATTGTTCAATCAGGGAATGATCACCGGTAAGAACGGGATCAAGATGAGTAAATCCAAAGGAAATGTGGTATCGCCGGATGATCTGGTCAGAGATTACGGATGCGACTCTCTGCGTATGTATGAGCTCTTTGTCGGTCCTCCTGAGCTGGACAGCGAATGGGACGAGAGAGGAATTGATGGCGTATACCGGTTCTTAAGCCGTTTTTATAATCTGGCCAATACCAGCCTTGAGGTAAATGTCCCGGAAACACCGGAAATGCTGAAATTACGGCATAAACTGATCCGTGATATTACCAGAAGACTGGAAACTTTCAGCCTGAATACGGTAATCAGCGGATTTATGGAATACAATAATAAACTGAATGATATGGCCAAAACGACAGGCGGCATTGACAAAGACACCATGGAAGCTTTCATTCGTCTCCTGGCTCCGTTTGCTCCGCACATCGCGGAAGAAATGTGGCAGGCATATGGCCATGAAGAGAGCGTCTTTGATCCGAAATTCGGCTGGCCTGAATATGACGAGGCACTCTGTAAAGATGATGAAATTGAAATCGGTGTACAGGTGAATGGAAAAGTCCGTGCAACCATCCTGTTGCCGGTAGATGCTGATCAGGAAAGCGCCCTTGCAAAAGCAAAAGAAGCACTGGGCGATAAACTGAGCGGAAGCATCGTAAAAGAAATCTATGTTCCTGGAAGGATCGTTAATATCGTAGTAAAATGATACCCATACAAATCGCTATCATTGTTATCCTGATCGTATTATCTGCGCTTTTTTCTTCGTCGGAAACAGCATTGACGACAATCACCCCTCATCGACTCAGAAGTCTGGTCGATGAGGAGGTTTCGCATGCGAAAGTATTGGAAAAGATACTGGGGCAGAAAGACAAAATGCTCAGTGTCATTCTGATCTGCAATAACATCGTGAACCTGACAGCTTCGGCTATGGCAACAGTTGTTGTCCAGAAACTTTTTGGCAACAGAGCAGTCAGTATCGGGACCGGTGTGTTAACCCTTCTGGTTCTGATATTCGGAGAGATCGTTCCGAAGACCATGGCAACCAAAAGAGCTGAAAAAATGGGATTGGCAGTTGCACCTGTGATCAATGTACTAATGATCGTATTTACTCCGATCACGGCAGCGATTAATTTTCTTGCGAAAGGCGTCCTTTTTCTGCTTGGTGTCAGATCTGATAAAAAAACGGAATCCTATACAGAAAACGAGATCCGGTCCATTGTGGAAGTCAGCCATGAAGAAGGAGTCACGACCAGTGAAGAGAAAGAGATTATTAACAACGTATTCGATTTTACAGATACGACAGTAAAAGAAATCATGGTGCCGCGCATCAATGTTGTCTCTATTCACATCAACAGTACCTATGAAGAGATCATGGAAATCTTCCGGGAGGAAATGTTTACCAGATATCCGGTCTATGATGAGGATGGAGAACATTTTGCAGGTCTTATCAATGTCAAGGATTTGATCCTGCTGGAAGACAGAGAAAAACATGACTTTCACGTAAAAGATATTTTAAGAGATATTTCCTATACCTATGAAGGAAAACATCTTTCGGAATTGTTCCGTGAGATGAAAAAGAAAAGTGAAAGCTTTATGGCTGTTTTGGATGAATATGGTGATCTAAGCGGTATTGTGACCATCGAAGATATCCTGGAAGAGCTGGTTGGAGATATCAGGGACGAGTATGACGAAGATGAAGAACTGGAGATCATTCAACTCTCGGATCATCAGTACGAAGTACAGGGTTATTTAAGCCTGGATGATGTCAACGAAAAAATCGGAACAGATTTTGAATCGGAAGATTATGATTCAATCGGCGGCCTTTTAATCGAGCATTTGGAACGACTTCCGGAAATTGGTGATTCCGTAAAGGTTGGAAACTGTACATTGACGGCAAAAGACGTTGATAAAAACGTGATCAAATTGGTGGATATTACACTTCATGAATCAGGACTTAACTAAAAAACTTCAAATTGGTCTTACCTCCGAGAAAGTCCGCTCTTTAACAGAGCAGGGACTGGTCAACGGAGATTTGAATGTCAAAACCAAAACATATAAACAGATTATTAAAGACAATCTGCTGTCTCTCTTTAATCTGGTAAATACCATTCTGGCAGTCTGCATTGCTATTGTAGGATCCTGGAAGAACGGTCTGTTTTTCCTTGTAGTGATCTGGAACTTCCTGACTGGATGTGTGCAGGAGATCCGTGCCAAGAGAACAATCGATAAATTATCTCTCCTTTCTGCCCCGAAGGCGCATGTCCTGCGGGATGGCGAGATTCTGGATATTCAGGTAAAGGATATTCTCCTGGGAGATATCACACAGCTGAAGCAGGGAAATCAGATCTGTGCAGATGCTCTGATTCTGGACGGCGAATGTCAGGTGAATGAGAGCCTCATCACGGGAGAGAGCACTCCGATCGACAAGAAGGCTGGAGATCATCTGCTGTCCGGCAGCTATGTCATTTCCGGCAAAGTAATGGCAGAAGTAGAGCATATCGGAGCTGACAACTACGTTAACCAGATCACACTGGGCGCGAAGTATTATAAAAAATCCAATTCCGTGATCATGAAATCCGTGAAGACGATCGTTAAGACGATTGCCATCGCGATCCTTCCGCTGGCCGGCTTGTTTGTCTGGAATAACTTCTTCCGTGTAGAGCAGAGTTTTACAGAAGCTATGGTCCGCACAGTTGCTGCAATCTCTGCCATGATCCCTGGAGGCATGGTCCTTCTGGTCAGTATTGCACTGGCTGTGAGTGTTGTCCGTCTTTCCCGTCATCATACCCTGGTTCAGGATCTTTATTGTGTGGAAAATCTGGCAAGAGTAGATGTGCTTTGCCTGGATAAGACCGGCACGATCACAGAAGGAAATATGACAGTAGAAAGCCTGATCCCAGTGTCGGAAGTCAGCGAAGATGAACTCCGTGAGTCAGTAAGACTGTTTGCCCAGTCGATGGATGACGAAAACACAACTGTGGATTCCGTCAGGGACTATTTTGGATTGAAAAAAGAGGAGCTCTCCCCGGATCCTTCTATGGTAACGATCCCGTTTTCTTCTGATAAAAAGTGGAGTCTTCTTTATGTACCGGATAAAGGTTCTTATATTATGGGCGCACCGGAGTTTGTCATCCCAGATACGTTTGAACAGTACCAAGATGAGATCAATCAGTATACAGGCCTGGCCAAGAGAGTTGTATTATTTGCGAAAAGCTCTCATATGCCGCGCACGAAAGAAGGAGAAGAGTCTTTGGAAGGGAAAGATCTTCCGTCAGAAATCCAGCCGCTTGGTTTTATCGTAATAGGAGACAAGATCCGCAGTGATGCGAAGGAGATTCTGGAGTACTTCCGTCAGCAGGATGTTACGATCAAGGTCATTTCTGGTGACGATCCGGTCACCGTTTCTTCTGTTGCCAAGGAAGCAGGTCTGCTTGGTGCAGATAAATATATTGATGCAACGGAGTTGACATCAGCGGAAGAAATTGAAAAGGCAGTTGAGGAGACTACTATTTTTGGACGCGTAACTCCTTATCAGAAACTGGAGATCGTCAAAGCTTTAAAAGCGCACGGGCATACGGTTGCCATGACCGGTGACGGGGCCAATGATGTGCTGGCTTTGAAAGAGGCTGATTGTTCTATCGCTATGCAGAGCGGAAGCGATGCAGCCAGAAATGTATCCAACATGGTTTTAATGGATTCTAATTTTGCCTCGCTGCCATTGGTTCTTGCAGAGGGCAGAAAAGCGATCAATAATCTGCAGAGATCGTCTTCATTGTATTTAACCAAGACGGTTTATGCTTTTATTATGGCAATCGTTTTTGTCTTTTTAACAACGGTAAAATATCCGTTTGAGAACATTCAGATCACGTTGATCGGATCGACTTCCATAGGGCTTCCATCTTTCTTTCTTGCACTGGAGCCAAGCAAGGAGAGGATTAAGGGTAATTTTATCCGGAACGTCTTTCAGATTGCGCTTCCATCCGGTATTTTAATGTTCCTGGCAATCATTACAGTGACCTTATATTCCGGAAATGTGCTGATGGCAAGTGCTGCTCAGACATCTACCCTGGCAACTTATACGGCACTGGCGGTAGGTCTGATGGTGGCGTTTAATATTTCCGGGAAGATCAATCGATGGAAAACATGTATGATCATAGGCTTGATACTGGAGGGCCTTGCACTGATCCTTCTGTTCCCGAAATTGTTCTCTCTGGTGCCGCTGAATAATTCCCTTTGGATATTGATGGCTGTCGTTTGCGTCATCTTCTTCCTGATCCATGGGCTGATCTTCCGCGTCATCGCACCAAGGTTATCAGAAAAACAAAAAGCCCGCTCCTCAATTTAGAACGGGCTTTGCAAGAAGTATCAATTGATTAGTCAAATTTTAATTCCCGGATGACGCGGGCCGGATTGCCGGCTACGATGACGTTGTCCGGGACATCTTTTGTCACGACGGAGCCTGCAGCTACAATAACATTCTTTCCGATCGTTACACCAGAGAGGATCGTAACACCCCCGCCTACCCAGACGTTTTCTTTCAGAACGATTGGCTTTCCGGATACAAAGCCTTCGTTACGGCGGACAGGATCGAATGGATGACTTACGGTATACATGCCGGTCATAGGACCGATAAAGCAGTTATCACCGATCGTGATCGGGGCAGCATCCAGAAAGACGCAGTTGTAATTGATCAAAACACTGTTTCCTATGTGGATGTTGAAACCAAAATCACATTGAACCGGGGTTTTCAGACAAAGATCATCTCCGACAGACCCGAAGAGCTCTCTTGCTCCAGCTAACAGCTGCTCTTGATCCTCCACAGGGACTGCATTTAATTTCTGGGATAGAGCTCTTGCCCGCAGTTTAGCTGCAGAGATCTCTTCATCCCTGTTCTGGAATTCTTCTCCGTTTTTCAATTTATCCATCTCAGTCATGATGTTTATCCCTCATTTCTACAATTTCATACAACATAATCGTTTTATAAGGAAAAGTCAATTTGACATTTTCAGCGACGCATAGTAAAATGCGCAAAATGCGCAAATGAACAGGCCGAAGTACTATTTGGAGCCGGGTCATCTTTTGACAGTGGACACCCACGGGACAGCGTTAATACTGTTTACCGGGTGTTTTTATTTAACTTCTTTTACATCCGGTGAAAACTGGAGGTATCGACTTTGAATCAAAACACATCAACGACTATTTCAGCTAAAGAAGCACAGAGAATCGCGACAAAGGTATCCCTTGTCAGCGTGGCAGGCAATATCATTTTGACTGCATTCAAGTTTTTTGCCGGTATATTTGCTCATTCCCAGGTCATGATCTCTGATGCAGTTCATTCTGCTTCAGATGTCATCAGTTCACTGATCGTCATTGTTGGAGTGAAGATTTCCGGCAGGGATGCGGATGATGATCACCCATATGGACATGAACGGTTTGAATGCGTTGCAGCAGTGATCCTGGCAGCGATCCTGGTGATCGTTGGCGGCTCTATAGGAATCAAGGCGGTTAAAAGCATTATTGACGGAAGTTATAAAGACATGGTTCTTCCGGGAATGCTTGCTCTCATTGCTTCTATCGTTTCTATTGTCGCTAAATTTGCGATGTTTCTTTATACCCAGATTCATGCAAAACGGATCAATTCTACAGCCCTCAAGGCAGAGGCCTGGCACCATTTAAGTGATTCTTTATCTTCTGTTGGTGCCCTGATCGGTATCGCAGGAGCCCGCCTTGGCGCACCAATCTTAGAGCCTATCGCCAGCATTGTGATCTGCCTTCTGATCTTAAAAGCTGCATTTGATATTTTCCGTTCTGCCATTGATCAGATGGTAGATAAATCCTGCAGCGCAGAAACAGAACAGAAAATCCGTGATTGTGTCATGCAGCAGGATGGCGTTATCTGTGTGGATATGCTGCAGACCAGAATGTTCGGGAACCGGATCTACGTGGATGTAGAGATCGGGGTTGACAAAAGCCTTACAATAGAAGAAGGACATGAAATCGCAGAGCAGGTACATGATGCATTAGAACTGAACTTTGCTTCGGTCAAACACGTTATGGTTCATGTGAATCCGGCAGGATAAGTACTGTTTCAGATGATGTCCTTACAGTATTAAGAAGGGCGGACATCTATCATGAATCGACCGGTAACACGCCATAAGATCATATCAGGAATTGTTTTCCTGCTGCTTGCAGCATTCTTTTTGTTGCTATCACAACCGCATACCATTCTGGCAGAAGATGGGGATCCTGTTATCGAGCAGGATCAGGTCGAGTTTTTTTCCGAACCATATATTACTTTCGCAGAGGATGAATCCTACCCGGATGAGCGGAACATTACGGTCCCGTTTTATTCGATGAAGGACATTCTTACCTGGCAGTTTCCTTATTCTGACCTATTCTTTACATTTGATTCCGGCGAATTCCGGGCAGAACTGGCTAAGGCCTCAATGGGACTGGCTGTATCTGCTTTCCGTAATGATGAACTTCCGATGGAAAACCAGAATAAAACATATCTGGGGAGAGCAGGCTTTTCCAATATCTACACGTTTGGATATGATCAGGAAACAGATGAAGATACACTTTCTGGCGTGATTGCTATGAAAAAGATCGGTGATTTTACGTTGATCGCGGCAGCTCCTTGCGGCCAGGGCTATAAGAAAGAGTGGGCCAGCAATCTGAAGGTCGGAGATGAGGAGCGGCATGTCGGATTCAATGAGGCTGCCCATATCCTGGAAGGACATATCCGGGATTATATTGAAGAATACCAGATAACCGGGGAAAAGAAGTTCTGGATCTCCGGTTTCTCCCGCGCAGCAGCTGTTTCCAACTTAACTGCAGCAGATATGATCGAGAGCGGAGAATTTTCAGATGTTTATGCATATCTTTTTGGTGTTCCAAGAACAACCAGGGAACCGATCCAGTATAAAGGAATCTACAATATCTGCGGAGGATTTGATCCGGTAACCTGGTTTCCGCTTGAACAGTGGGGCTATGCCCGCTATGGCAAAGATGTTTTCACTCCGGTACAGGAAGTGAATAGTGATTATGTGAAATATGTAGCCGGAGCTGATCGAGTAAACCGGCTCATGCAGGGATCTCCGTTTATTAACAGTCCTTATGTGAACTATCAGCTACATCTGATTGTTGAATTCCTTGGGGAATTATTTCCGACAAGTGCTGAATATGCCGAGCAGTTTCAGAGTATTTTGATGGAAACCTGGAAAGAGTTTAATTCAGATACGATGATAGAAATGGTCACGTTGGCCATGGGCAAGCTGGAAGATCTGGATAAACGGGAATCTCTTGCAGTCGGCACATTTATTGATTATCTTTCTTTACTTGGCGCACAACAGCTTAGGGGTAACCAGGAACTGATAGCAAGCGGTCAGTGGGATAAAAACGCAAGCGTCGGTGTCAATTACATGAGAGAACATATGCCGTATACCTATGTGAACTGGCTTTTTTCTGAAAATGAACCGGAAAATATTTTTGGTTTTCCGGATTATTACCGGAGACTCATTCTGGTCGGTCCAATTGATGTGTATGTATATCAGAATAAGAAATTGGTCGGAAGCGTCATGAGAGATGGGACAATCCTTCAGGTAAACCAGTTGGAAAACAATCAGGAGTTATTCATTTCTGAACTATTTCTGCATAGGAGCAAAAATGAAACAATTATCGTGCTTCCTATAGATCAGGAATATGATCTGGAAATATATATGAAAAGACCGGGGAACCTGTTGTATTATCAGGTCTTTGGAAGTCAGGAAATACTGTTTGCTCCGGATGGAACCATGTATCAGCATACTGCGACGAAAGGGCTGTATGGACTTTCTTTTGATTTTGCCAGATTAGAACCAACAGACCTGGAAGCATACGAAGGAAGGTTATTGGAGTCAAATTCCTTCCAATATACGTATAATCCGTTTGTGGTCATGGGTACGGAGCTGACCAATTCCAGATCCATCACTTTAAGCAGTGTATTATTGCAATCATTTGTGATCGTTGTTTTTCTCTTCCTTTTGGGACTTGTCAATCTGATCATAGCTATTGTTCATGCTATCCGAAAGAAAAAAAGACCACGTCCATATTCAAATCTATATGTCATTATTCCGCATTGCCTTCTGATTCTTCTATTTGCGCTGTTAACGCAGTATATGACAGTTAATCTTTTTACGGTCGGGGTCATGAAAAGCGTTTGCGCAGCATTAACGGTATTTTGCATCTTTATGCTGGGCTTGCGGGGACTGCTGCGCTGTTTGCGAGGCAGAGAAGAGCGAGGATATCGTAATCAGAGGAAAACGAAAAAGATCATAGGCGTGATCTATCTGGTATTTCTTGCTGGAGCCTGTGTGCTTTCGTATGTGTTTTATAAGGTCAGTCCTCTGGCATCTTATTCGACAGGCAAAGCGATTATTTATTATGGAATCACCATTTTGTTAACAGCAGGCAGCATCTTACTGTTTCCTAATCGGATCCCAAAAGAGAAGAAACAGGCTTAAGCCTGTTCTTCAGATGTCTTTTCAGGAAAAGAGAGCTGCGCTGTTATCTGTGTTTTTCCGGAAAAGTCTTTGGAACCGGTTACGATAACAGCTCCATCTCCATCTTCAAAATGATAGGTCTCGGATACAGTTTCATCCGGGGCCTTTTCTTTTAGGATTTTCTTGAAGTCTGCAAGGATTCCTGGAACGATCGCCAGATAGATACGCATACCTTCTTTTGCACCATATCGTTTTTTTAGTTGTTCTTTCAAATTGCTTTCAGCCATAAGGACTCCTTTTTGCAATTATTTGTATTCCTGAATCTGATCGAGGATCTCATAGAGTTCCATATATGGGCTCGTTGTCTCTTTAATAGTATCTCCAAGCTCTAAAACCGGTTCTGTCCCTGTAAACGTATTCCAGCGAGGAAGACCATCTCCGTTCGGATCTCCGTTCTTGATAAAGTTGATCATGTAGCTGCTGACTGTTTCTGAAAGGGTACGGTCCACTTCTGTGTATAGAGCAGAGTCATCGGGGATATTATGATAAAAATAGACTTCCTCTCCACTGTGCCAGGAACCGAGACGTCCGTTTTCTTTTGTAAAATGGTACATATAGCAAGGGATATCGTTTGCCACGGCTTCCCGCCCAAGACAGTAATGTCCATATGTAAACAGAACGGCAGTATAGATATCGGCCCAGTTTCGCTTTGCTTCCTCATCCGTCTGTGCCGGGAATAAGGCTAAGATCTGATCTGCATAAGGCTCCTCGAAGGATGTACGGATCTTTTGCTCATAGTTTTTCATGTTTGCATTGGAAAAGATAATGAAAGGCGCACCTTCCTCCCGGTTAAATCCCTGCAGCTGGGCCTCTTCGTTGTGAATCCCTTTTTGATAAGATTCATATGGGGTCTCCGGCAGGACATATCCGTCAATCGTGATGTGATGGTGGCTGGCCATTTCTTTTACTATTTTTTCTGCAGACAGAGCGCGCAGTTCTCCTAACGTATTAGCCTGCAGACGTGCCTTCATTTGTTCAGCTGTTTCAAAGGCCTCATCTAAAAGACGGAAAGAATGAGCCGGCTTTGGAGCCGATACAGTAGAGCTTTCCAGGATCACCCGTTTGAATAATCCCTTTGCTAAAGGAGATGTGCAGAGTGCACTGACGCAGGCTGAACCGGCAGATTCTCCGGATATCGTGATATTCTCCGGATCCCCGCCGAAAGCAGCGATGTTATCTTTCACCCATTGAAGTGCAAGAATCTGATCCAGCAGGCCGTAATTGCCTGTGGTGTGATTTGGAGATTCTTCCGCCAAAGCAGGATCTGCATAAAAGCCGAAGATGCCAAGACGATAGGCCATGTTCACAACGATGATCCCTTTTCTGGCCAGCCCTTCGCCGCTGTAATCCTGATACCATGGCTGGCCGGTCTGTAAGGATCCTCCATGAATATAAACCAGAACAGGAAGCGCCTGATCCGTTGCTTGGGCAGGACGCCAGATATTCAGATACAGGGAATCTTCGCTGACAGGTTCCCGGTAATTGTCT
>JAZNHY010000273.1:0-10318 GCA_045577235.1 Lachnospiraceae bacterium | reverse complement strand
TGTCCCTGGTCGATATTTCCCGCTCCTACTTTGACATACTCTATCGGTAGATCCATCCCGTGACGAGGTTCTCCGCCGATTCATGATCTGCGATTAAACCATCCTGCCAGTATAGCCCCGCAACGTTGGTGCCTGTCACCGTGAACAGTCACCGTGAACAGAAGCCTCAGTATATTGAAGGTTCGAGCAGGGTACAACAGTGCGTCGCCGACGCCTCCTTAATAGAGTCGTCCCGATTTAAGAATGTCGCCAGTCAGGCGATTTTACCAGAAAATAACCCGTCGCCGGTGCTGCTCAGAATTCGTCGCTCAACACCTTAAGATCATCTATATTAAATCCTCTCCATTACTCTCAATCACCTTCTTATACCAGAAAAAGCTGTCCTTACGGCTTCGCGCAAGCGTTCCTGTTCCGTCATCATGCTTATCGACATAGATAAAACCGTAACGTTTCTCCATCTCGCCTGTCGAAGCCGAAACCAGATCAATGCAACCCCAGGGTGTGTAGCCAAGCAGATCCACACCGTCCTTTACTGCTTCCTTCATCTGCTCAATATGCGCCCGCAGATAATCAATGCGATAGCCATCGTGAATACTGCCATCTGCTTCCACTTTGTCATAGGCACCGAGACCATTCTCCACCACCATCATGGGCAGACCATAACGGGCATAGATTTCATTCAGGCTATAACGCAATCCTTTCGGATCAATCTGCCAGCCCCAATCTGATTCCTTCAGATAGGGATTTCCGCAGCCACCGATGATGTTCCCGCCGGCAGACTCCGCACCTTCTTGAACGGTAATGCAATTTGACATATAGTAGCTGAATGTATAGAAATCGACAACGCCTTCCTTCAAAATTGCCGCATCCTCCGGCTGCATCGCAAGCCGGATACCATTCTCTTTAAAATACCGTGCCGCGTAATACGGATATTCTCCACGCACCTGCACGTCAGAACAGAACCAGTTAAAGATATTCATGTGCTGCTGATTTTCTACCACATCATCCGGGTCCGGAGTCAAGGGATATGACGTTGCAAAAATATTCATATCACCGATCTTTAGATTGGGATAATGCTTGTGTGCATAGATGACTACCTTAGCCGATGCCACGAACATATGGTGCAAAGCCTGGAATCGCTCCTTACGATTGTCCGGCACCTCATTCACCGGTCCCTCATAGCCGCGAATCGTTCCGGTATTTAATACCGCGCCAAAAGGCATCACGCTGGAATTGATTTCGTTAAAGGTCAGCCAATACGTCACCTTGTCATGAAAACGATCAAGCAATGTCCTTGCATATTTTTCAAATAGCGTAATGACCTCTCTGGATGCCCAGCCATTGTAGGTTTCTACCAGCGCATACGGCATTTCATAGTGTGAAATCGTTACAAGAGGCTCAATTCCATGTGCCCTGCAGCAGTCAAACACCTTTTCGTAAAAAGCAAGTCCCGCCTCATTGGGTTCTTTCTCCATACCTGTAGGATATATCCTTGTCCAGTTGACGGAAAGCCGAAACATCTTAAAGCCCATTTCCGCCATTAAAGCAATATCTTCCTCATAATGATGATAAAAATCCGCAGCCTCATGACTTGGATATAAACGATCCTGCTCTATCCGGACCGTGATCCACTTGGCCTCTTTCGCCGTTCCGTTTGTACAGTGATCAGAGACCGAATCCCCCTTTCCGTCCACATTCCATGCGCCTTCAAACTGATTTGCAGCTGTCGCACCTCCCCACAAAAAGCCTTCTTTGAATGTCTGATTCATAGCGTGTCCCCTTTCTAAAAAAACTGCTCCCACTACCTTTGAAAATGGGAGCAGTATGCTCATTTACTGCAGTTCAATGATCGTGTCTCCTACAGTAACCGGTCGAGGTCCTACCGATGTAACGGATACGAAATCATCCATATTTGTTACCAAAATCGGCGTGATAACCGGATATCCCGCTGCTTTGATCATATCAATATCAAACTCCAGCAGCAGATCGCCTTTTTTCACCCGATCTCCCTGTTTCTTTTTGGGTGTAAAGCCTTTTCCTTCCAGATCCACGGTATTCATTCCTACATGGATAAGGATTTCCGCCCCACTGTCTGCTGTAATACCCATTGCATGACCGGTTGGAAAGAAAGTTGTAATCTCCCCATCGCAGGGAGCATAGACTTTTCCCTCTTTCGGATCAATTGCTACTCCGTCACCCATTGCTCCGGAAGCAAAAGCCTCATCCGGTGTTTCAGAGAGCGCCAAAAGTTCCCCGTTCATCGGTGCGGCAATTATACCGCCTTCTGCCTGTGCCTTTGCCGTTTTCGCTGCGGTCTCTGATTCCTCAGCCTCCGCCGTCTTTGGTTTGAACAAAATCAATGTCATGATAAAGGTGACTGCCATCGTTACCAATGAGGCAACGATAAATGAAATCAGGTTCATCGGATTTTCTCCCACATAAGCAGGCAATCCTAATACCCCGCCTGCTGCTGTAAAGAAGAACATCTTACATCCTGTGATCCCTATAATTGCACCGCCTATAGCATTTCCAATCATGGAAGCAATCAAAGGTGTCTTCTCCTGAAGGCAGATACCGAAGATCGCCGGTTCGGAGATACCACCTGTGACTGCCGTGATCCCGCAGGTGATTGCCTCGGCTCTCTGGTTTTCATCCTTCGTTCGAAGCGCCACGCCAAAGCAGGCTGCCCCCTGCGCAAAATTGTTCGTGAAATTCGGAATATTGATGGTCATAAAACCGGAGGTAGATAACTGCTGCAGCACAAAAGGGAGCAAGCCCACATGCATACCCGCCACAATAAGTACCGGCCAAAGAGCTCCGATTACAGCCATACCGATAAATCCAAGTGTACCGGTCAACCAATTCAATCCGACACCGATCACGTTGCCGACCATCGTTGCCGCAGGTGCCAATACGCACATGGACAGCGGAATCATAACAAGCATCGTAAGGAACGGTTCAAGCATCGCACGAAGGGCCGCGGGAGAATGCTTTGCAAAAAACTTCTGTACATGGCTCATGACCCATACACATAAGATGGAAGGAAGGATCGTACTCGTATATGTGGCACTGTACACCGGTATCCTGAACAAAGTCAACGCCGTTCCTTCCCCTATCATCGCCACAAAATTCGGATAGATGAGCGCCGCGCCAAGCATCATGCCGAGTCCTTCATTTGCACCAAATTTCTTGGCTGCAAACCCTCCCACAAATACGGGCAGGAAGTAAAAGGCTGCATCTCCCCAGAAAGTCAGGATCGCGCCTGTGTTGCTCTCTGCACTCATCAGTCCTGCTTGAGAAGCCAATACCACCACCAGTTTGATCATACCACCGGCGATCAGTAATGGGATCAGCGGTGCAAGAGAACCGGACAGACCGTCTAAAATCATTCCTCCGATGGCTTTCGGTGTCAAAGGTCCTTTACCGGACGCATCCTCCACTGCACCGCCATCCAGATTCTCCAAGCCGCCCTTCTGCTTTATGATGGCATAGAGGTCCGGCACTTTCTGTCCGATAATAATCTGGAACTGTTCTCCGGACCACTGGGTTCCCATCACACCGTCTAATGCCTTGATCGCATCTGCATCCACGGCATTTTTATCCTTCACACTCATGCGAAGCCTTGTCATGCAATGCGCCAGATAGGTAATGTTTGCTCCGCCTCCAACCCTTTTCAGAATATCATCTGCCAGCAGATCAAAATTTACATTTGCCATTGTGTGTCTCCTCTCTTCTTCAGGCTGCAAGCCCTGCAGCCAATCCTGTTTCCGTTTCATCTCACAGCCCGCTATCAGCCTGGCGGGTAAGGCACTTGAAGATGAATGAAAGGCAACAATGAACTGCAGACACACTGCAGTTCGTTGTTCTCGATCCATCTCATTGATTGCCATTTGCTATCTGAGAAGAGACGGCTGCCGCGACACCCCGCTTCTCCCCTATTATGCTTCTAAAACGCCAAGATCTTCCGCCACAACAAAATCGGCTTCCGTGCAGGCGCGGATATCATCGACGGTATATCCTTCTGCGACTTCCTTGAGAACAAGTCCCTTCTCATTGACCTGGAAATAGCAGCGCTCGGTCACAATGTCCGTAACGCAGCGGACGCCTGTGAGGGGAAGGGTGCACTTTTTGAGGATTTTGGACTTGCCGGTCTTGTCACAATGATCGGTAGCCACGATGATCTTCTTTACGCCGGCACACAGGTCCATCGCTCCGCCCATACCGGGGACCAGCTTTCCGGGGATCTTCCAGTTTGCAATATTGCCTTCCTGATCGACCTGAAGCGTGCCCAGGACGGTAGCGTCGATATGTCCGCCGCGAATATAGGAGAAGGAGCGCAGAAGATTCATCCTTGATCCGCCGGGAACCAGCGTAATGGGCTGTGCGCCCGCATCAAACATATCCAGATCGACCTCGTCCCAATCCGGAGCCGGGCCGCAGCCTACAGCCCCTGTCTCGGCCTCAAGCCAGAGATCAACGCCATCGGGAAGATAGTTAACACACATCAGAGGAAGGCCGATCCCCAGGTTTACAAAATCACCATCTTTAAAGAACTTTGCACAGCGTGCCGCAATCAGTTTTCTTCCGGTAAGTGCCATTTTACTTTCCTCCTTTTGCTTTCTCCTCAATCGTCTTTTCGATTTTTGTTCTCCAGGAATTCGGAATCCCGTTTTTCCTCTGATAGACGTACCCTGTGATGGGGGCGGGAATATCAATATCCTCCGGTCCAAGTTCGCCGATCTCTACGATCTCATCGACTTCGAAGATCGGAAAAGCAGAGGCGAGCGCCATCTCGTCATGGCCGATCAGTCCGTTCAGACGGAATTTGATGTTTCCGGCCTTATCTGCTTTCCAGGCTTTGAACAATCCTACGTCGGCCTTGATGGGAAGTTCCAGAAGGTACTCCTTGCCATCGATTGTCAGCTTCTGTTTTCCTTCTTCAACCTCTGTTCCGACACCGGTCGGAGTCAAGCAGCCGCCCAGTCCGGCCCCGCCTGCATGGATCCGCTCGATCCAGGTGCCCTGGGGCACGTATTCCACTTCGAGCTCACCGGCCAGCATCTGCTTGATGGCTTCCGGGTTCAGGCCGGTATGGGAGGTGATCACTTTTTTCACTCTCTTAGCGGTGATCAGCTTGCCGACGCCGTCCCTGGGATTTCCAGCTGCAATTCCAACTGCGGTTATATCTTTCACACCCTTTTCCAGCATCCCGTCAATGATCTCATCGGCTGCCTGGATGCCGTGTAAGCCGGAAAACATGATCGTCTGTCCGTCTTCAATTTTTTCAAGAACCTGATTGAGCGATGCAATTTTGTTTTTCACAGATCTTCCTCCTTTTATTATCACTCTCTGATCTCTTTGTTCCGGAGAGCTTTTTACTTTCCTTCAAATGCCGGTTTTCTTTTCTCGATAAAAGCCTTTACGCCTTCCTGGAAATCGTCGGTCGCGGAGCACTCTGCCTGCGCGGCAACTTCTGTTTGATCCAGCCAGTTCTTGTAATCGGAGAAACTGGCATCATAGACCTGTTTCTTGATGTTCTTATATGCAACCAGCGGGCCGGCGGCAAGTTTCCCGGCGAGATCCATCGTTGCGGTCTCCAACTCATCCAGCGGAACGACCTGATAGGCAAGACCGAGTTCTTTTGCCTCGTCTGCCTTTACAGGACGGCCTGTCGCCGCAAGTTCCATTGCCCTGTGTACGCCGATCGACTTGGCAAGAAGGTAGGTCGCTCCGGTATCCGGGACCAGTCCCAGGTTAACAAACGCCAGGATCAGTTTCGCGTTGTCCGCGCAGATCATAAAATCTCCGGCAAGGGCAAGGCTGACGCCGGCACCTGCTGCAGCACCATTTACGGAGGTGATGACCATCTTGCTTAATGACTTGATCTTGTTTGCCACATTTCCCAGTCTGGAAATCAGGCCGTCCATATTTACTCTTCCGCCGTCCTGGATCAGTTTATAGAAAAACCCGATATCGCCGCCGGCTGAAAAGACTTTTTTCCCACCTTTGATGACCACGACTCTGACCGCGGGATCCGTTTCTGCCTGATCCAAAACATAGTTCAGTTCGTCTGCCATCTGCTCGTCGATCGCATTCAGGTTCTTCGGAGAATTCATCTCGATCACCGCAATGCCGTCTGCCACCGTGTAAATAAGCTTTTGAAGTTCCATTCGTTACCTCCTTTTGTGTGATTCTATTTGCATGACTTGTTGTTTTTTGTGGTTTTCTCTTGCTGTTAACATGATAATACGCTATTGTTTACTTAATGAAAAATACATATAAAAACATTAGGAGATAACCAAATGGTTATATTAAGCAGAAACATCTATATTTTCGTCAAAGTGGCTGAAACAAAGAATATTACCGAAACTTCCCGGGAACTGTTTATTTCACAGCCCGCAGTGAGCAAAGCGATCTCATTGCTGGAAGAGGAACTGCAGGTCCGTCTGTTTGTAAGAGATAAGAAGCATGGCTTACTGCTTACAAATGCGGGAGAACAGATATTGAAGACGGCCACGCAAATGATGGCGCTGGAAGATCAGATGTACCAATATGCATTTTCAGAAAAGAATTTGATCACCGGAACAGTAAAAGTCGGGGCGCGGCCTGCATTGACGTCCACTATTTTTGCTGTTGTCCTTGCACAGTTCCAAAAAGATTATCCGGGCATTACGATTCATTTAATCGAAGATGATTCTTCAAAACTCAACCAGATGATCGAAGACCGCACAGTTGATTTCGGACTGACATTCTCCCCGTTTGGACATCTGCAGCACAGGGATCTGTTTCGCGACCATCCGATTGCAATAAGCCGGGAGCCCTTCCCTGATGATGCGCCGTTTCTCCTGAACAATGCTTCGGAAGGAGTGATCCTGTGCCAATCTGCGAAAGAAACGATTGTAAACAGCCTTGGTATAAGGGCGCCTTCTTTTTCCCGCTGCATGATCGTGAAGCAGCCGGAAAGCGTGATCAGACTGGTTGAAAAGAACTGCGGCATCGGTATTCTTTCGAAACTCGTTTACCACCTTGACAATAGTGATCTCTATGTAAAAAAAGTCTCCCCGGATATTTCGCTGACCGTCGGAATTACAGCCGTAGACTTCAATGAACTGTCGCCTGCCGCAAAGCTGATGGTTGACAGAATCCTGAATGTATTTCCGGCAATTGATATGGCGGAACCCGCATCTGAACAAACGTTGGTGCCTGCCACCGTGAACAATTTGTGAACAACGCTAATGATTTAAATGGTATTGATATTTTGACAAATATTAGTTATTGGAGTTGAATTAATGAAAGGCATTATTCTCGCAGGCGGATCTGGAACACATCTGTATCCGTTAACATTAGTAACCAGTAAGCAACTGCTTCCTGTATATAATAAGCCGATGATATATTATCCGCTGAGTACTTTGATGCTGGCAAAGATTAGGGAAGGCAGATTTTCATCTGTCTCGACTAAGTTATTCTATTATTGTAAAACTATGCTACCTCATTATCATTCAGTAGCGAAAGCGGCCGCACATATTTGAGGAGTCTGTGTTAACTATTTTTTTGAAATAAAAAGACCCCAGTATTATTTCTAGTACTGAGATCTTGATTCGTCATCTTAACTTAATGACATTGCCCCTAAGGAGCGCCTTGTTCTCAATCATGCCTCAGTCAAAAGGCATTATATCCTCCTCCAGTGCCGCCATGATATCCTGGGTTTCCCTTTCATACACATCACGGCTCAGGGCACGAGTAAAGGAAAGTTTCCTTCTGTTTCCCATTTCCCCGCGTCTTGGTCCTGAAACCGCACTCATAGCCCGTCTGAACTCATTGTATGCGGCCTCGATGTAGATCTGCGCCCTCTCATCAGTCGCTTTCGCATCCTTGAGTATGGTTGTCCTCACGAAGCTGATCAACTGTTTGTTTGCCTCCACAGGAGCTAAAGCATTCAGCTCCAGCGCCTTTATTATGATCCGCCGGTAACGCAGTTCAATCCTGCTCAGCGCTGTTCTCAACTTCTTGTCTGACTCCCGTTCTGCAAAAACATTATGCGGCTCGTTACGGCTTGAGGCTGGCAGTTCCAGTCCTGTAAGAGGGTCTGACCCGGTGTCTCTTGTGTATGACAATCATTGCATACATAGTGACCGTTGATACATCTGGTCTTGCTATTCTCTTTTTTATGGCAAATCTCACATTCCATGAGAATATCTTTCTCAAGATATTCCAGCGGAGCCTTGCAGATCAAGCATTCTTCCTTCATCAATTTTCCCTCCGACAAATTTTCGAGCACTTTCTGCATCTTATCTTCTGCAGCATTATTCGCTGCTAACTGCAAGGACATCCCCTTTCAGATATAGATTCCCCTTCACTTCTTCCCTGACCGGTGTAAGTTCGCCCTTTCCGACCAGATATGCAAGGTTCTGACGGCTGCACAAAAGGACATCGCAGGCCCTGGAGGTGTCCAGCATATTATTTCTGACAAATGAAAGAAAATCATCCAGCCCCAGCGGAACCGTGACTCCGTTTGCATATAGCGCTGATGCCGACAGATCCAACGAATCGTTGAACGTGACCGCGTAGCCTCCGGCGGTTATTTTACCGGAGGCAAAAAGGGCTTCATTTTCCAGAATCTTTTGGATTGCGTTTTTTTCATATTCCTCAGAGCCTGTATATGTATTAAGATCCACCTTTTTTGTCGTGCCGTCCTGAAAGAAGCACAGCAGGGTTTTGCCCGCACACAGAGTGCAATCCTTAAGGTTTCTCCCTTGTCGCCTTTCCACATATTCCGGCAGTACCTCGCACTTCCTGATGCAGAGGCTGTCCTGTGAACAGCGGCCGCCCGACTTCTCGAGAAAAGTCAACTCATCGTATTCGCGAAGCCCGTGATTGCGAAGAATCATATTGATGTTCTGTCTGCCGCTCGGAATGATGCGCTCTCGGACCCACATGAAGCTGACATCCCTGGGAATCGTGAAAACTCCTCTCCTGACATAGGCCGTCAGAAGCAAAGGGGCATTCCACTCATCGAGGTACTCTGCGAGCTCAATGACAAATGTCCTGCTTTTTTCATAATAGAGCAGCGTTCCGACCGAGAGTCTATTCTCCTTATCCCAGATTTCAAAGATTTTCATAAATCTGATACCTTCCGTATATCATTTCCCAAATTTTTTTTAAATAAGCCGCGGGCAGTATACCGTCAAGCCCTTCAAAAAGGACACTGCTGTCCGCTTCGGTGAGCTTATGCGGAAATACCTGCCCCGGGTTACCGATCAGTTCCAAATTCTTGCGGCAGGACCATGTTCCGATAAAATTATTGCAAGGTTTATCCTCCAGCACATTGAACATGGCTGCTGCCTCCTTCGTCCGACAAGAATAAAGCAGGGACAACCCATGATCAAACAAAGGAGCGATTCGAAGCGTCCGGGCCCTGGCATTTCTCAAAACTTCTATATTGGCGCCATGCCGGTCTCGGTTCAGAATCAAAAAATCAACCGCCAGCATTACATCAATATACTCCTGCCAGCCATTTCGAACGCAGAAATCATAGTGGGACTCCCCTGGGAGTGCATTTACCCTGTAATAGTCGTCCAAAGCGATCTTGCTCTCACCGCGCTTCTTAAAATCTTCGGAGGCACAGAGGTATGTCGTGTATGTCCTGCCTTCCACCTCGATCTTCGCATAGATGAGTTCATAAGGAAGATGAGGAATCCCCAGCAATGTGAGCAGTCTGTCCACAATAATCTCGTTGACACACTCATGCCCGATAACCCCCTCAACCGGATCGAAGTTTGACAGCTTATAGTAACGCTTTACACTATTCAAAGTGGATTCGCTTTTCAAAAAAGTCCCAGCCGTCCCGCTGGAGTTTCGAATGTGAGACCACTTAAGGTAAGTGAGATCCTGAAGATCGTGTATGATTCCAGTTTTCATCGGCACCTCTTTCTCATATATATTTGACGCTCGTTAAATATATCTCATTATTCACCTTAATAATATCATTTTATTTGACGCTCGTCAAATAAATCAGCATACTTAGTACTCATAGTAAACCTGAAAATGGTGAAAGCCTGCTGGGACAATCAAAGTCCTAGCAGGCTTTTATTACTATGCAAAAACATTGTTATCTCTTCGTTTATTCTTTCAGATAGCAGCCATTCTTCGGCTCATAAGGCACGGAAACATTTGCCCGTTCGCAGGAATAAGTCGAGAAACCGGATTTTGCAAATCATCCTGTATAAGCATCCTCTGCCGTATTCCTAAAGTTCTGCTTTTTTAGCCACTCACGTTCTTCTTCGTTTTCCGGGATGTCGATACGTTCGATCTTGAAGAT
>JAZNHY010000272.1:0-5328 GCA_045577235.1 Lachnospiraceae bacterium | reverse complement strand
TCGGCGTGATCTCAGATAAACTGCATACAAAAAGAAAGATTGCGATCATGTCCTACTTTGCCGGCGCCGGCGCGCTGGTGCTTCTGGCATTGATAAGTCGGAGGCCAAGCGGTCTTAGGAAGACACAGCAAGCAGCAACTCCTTGGCTCACAGAACGACATGGCTACGATCCGACTTCCTTCGGCGTGATCTCAGATAAACTGCATACAAAAAGAAAGATTGCGATCATGTCCTACTTTGCCGGCGCCGGCGCGCTGGTGCTTCTGGCATTGATCCCTGCAAGTCTCATCTGGATCTACATTATTTACTGGGGAACCCTTCCTAGGTCCATCGCTCCAATGGGACAGGCATCTGCAACGGATGTGGCAGAACTTCCGGCCGATATTCCAATCGTCAACTCTGTGAAGAATGTTATTAATCATGTTGGAACGATCATCCTGGGAATCCTTATTGGCTATTTGATCCAGTATCTGGGATATACGTTTACGATCTTTTTCATGGCCGGCGGTATGGTCGTCGGCGGAATACTCTGGATCTTTGCAAAACGGATTCCTTAAGACTGCCAGGAATTTTTAATACTGGAAAAGAATTATCTTTTTTCGGATAAAAGACATACAATTATTTTACATTTTATTTTTTAGGATTAGGAAAGAATAATGAGTGAGGCAAATACAACGGAAGTAAATACAGCTGCGGTTAACCCGGAGCAGCCGAAATATACAAAAAAGCAAGTAGGATTGATGATCTTTGCAATCTTCACCTGTATGATCCTGACCGGGCTTAGCGGCTATAAACTCCTTCCGATGCAGACAGCCATCATGGACTACTTTCACATTGCGGAAAGTTCCTATGGCATACTGAATACAGCGGCCAGCTGGGTATCGATCTGCTGTGCGATCCCGATGGGATTTCTGGTCCGGAAATTGCGCTGCAATATAACGGTGATCATAGGTTATTTTGTGGCCATGAGCGGGATCTTCGTTCAGATCATTGCCAGCAGTTTTACGTTTTTTGTATTGGGAAGAGTACTGGAAGGTGCCGGAAGTTCTTTTGCAGGTTTGGCAACAGGCGCCTTGATCCTGAATCTGATCGACAGAAGACATATCAGTTTCTGGAGCAGCTTCATGGTCATGGCCAGCGTTCTTCCGCAGATTATTATGACAAAAGGCGGCACTACGCTGATGGTCAATTCTGGACTGACATTCCAGCAGCTGTTCTGGATCGTTATCGGCATATATATGGTCGCTTTGGTTGTTTTCCTTATCTGCGTTCCATTTTCCGTTAAAGTACATGGAATCGGAAGCAGTCAGAAACCAACCCGGGAGCAGACCATCCGTGTTATGAAGAATAAAAACGCATGGTTTGTTGCGATCGGTCTGATCTTCTACCATGCCGGATCCATGACGTTTACCGCATACGTGATCCGTTTCTTAACCATGAAAGGTCTGACGCAGACACAGGCAGCGGATACTTACAGTTTAACAACTCTGATTGGTCTGGCGTCAATGATCGCCTTCGGTTTCATTTCCGATAAATTTAAAACAAGAAGGAAAATTGCGATGATGTCGTTTGCAGCGGCAGCCGTTGCGTTTGTTGTACTTGGCATTGCTCCGGCAAACCTGATCTGGATCTATGTAGTGCTTTGGGGAACGCTGCCGCGTTCAATCGTTGGTATGACCAATGCGACTGCCGCGGAAATCGCGGAACTTCCTGCCGATGTCCCTATCGTCAACTCTGTCCGAAATACGATCGCACAGATCGGTATTACGATCATTGGCATTCTGATGGGATATGGCATACAGTATCTGGGCTACCAGGCCATGACTTTTATTCTGGCAGGCGGAATGGTCGTCGGCGGGTTCATGTGGTTTCTGGCAAAACAGATCAAATAGAAAGGTATTAAAATGAGTGATACAGTCACGATGAAACCGGAACAACCGCGGTACAGCAAAAAGCAGGTTGGTCTGATGATTTTCGCAATCGTAACCTGCATGATCCTTACCGGAATAAGCGGTTATAAACTATTGCCTATGCAGAGCGCGATCATGGAGCATTTCCATATCGCGGAAAGCGCATATGGTTATCTGAATACATCTGCAAGCTGGGTCTCGGTTGCCTGTTCGATCCCGTTTGGATTTCTGGTAAGAAAGCTGCGTTGTAATGTCACCGTGCTTCTGGGGTATTCCGTTGCAGTTGGCGGTATTCTTGTGCAGGTCTTTGCCTCTAATTTTGTGATTTTCGTGATCGGCCGTATGCTGGAAGGCGCCGGATCCGCATTTGCCGGACTGGTTACCTGGGCACTGATACTGAATCTGACCAACCGCAGCCATGTCAGTTTCTGGAGCAGTTTTATGACTATGGTCTCTGTCCTGCCGCAGATCATCATGACAAAGGGCGGCACTACACTGATGGTCAACTCCGGACTGACATTTCAGCAGCTGTTTCTGATCGTCTGTGGAATTTATGGAGTGGCAGCTGCCATCTGGGTGATCCTCGTTCCGTTTTCTCTTCGTATTTATGGCGTTGGAAGCAGTCAGAAACCGACCCGGGAGCAAACGATCAGGGTCATGAAGAACAAGTCCGCAATGCTGATTGCCTTTGCGATGATTTTCTTTAATGCAACATCTATGACATTTACTGCTTACATCATTAAATTCCTGACAACCAAGGGATTGTCACAGATGCAGGCTGCGGACACCTACAGCATTACCACGATCCTTGGTCTGGCATCGATGATTGCTTTCGGACTCCTATCAGATAAACTGAAGACCAGAAGAAAGATTGCGATCATGTCCTTTGTAGCCGGAGCAGTTGCATTTGTCGTTCTGGGAGTCGTCCCAGCGAATATGATCTGGCTTTACGTTGTCCTTTGGGGGACACTGCCTCGTTCCATTTCGGGCATGACCAGCGCAACGGCTACAGACATTGCTGAGCTTCCGTCGGATGTTCCGATCATTAACTCCGTCCGAAGCACGATTGCGCAGGTTGGTTCGATCGTCATCGGTATCCTGATGGGATATGGGATACAGTATCTTGGCTATCAGGCAATGGTATTTATCCTTGCAGGCGGTATGCTGATTGGTGCAGTGCTCTGGTTTTTTGCAAAGCAGGTCAAATAAGCCGTTTGTTATTACCATAAAAAATAAATGCGCCGCTTCTCTCTGAACGGCGCATTTTTAAGTGAAACAGGTGATTTTTCGATTTAAAACCCACTTGTTATATATTATAATAAATTAAATTATTATGCGGAGAAATACAGTATTTCGAAAAAAGCAGAGACTTTTTGGAGGCAGATATGAAACTGACATTTATCGGTGCCGCTCATGAGGTGACAGGATCCTGCACCCTGATTGAAGCATGTGGAAAAAATATTCTGGTTGACTGCGGATTGGAGCAGGGCAGGGATACTTATGTGAACTGCGAGATCCCGGTTGCTCCGGAGGAGATCGATGCCATCCTTTTGACCCATGCACATATTGATCATTCCGGAAAAATTCCGGCGCTGGTAGCGGCAGGATATAACAATCCAATCTATGCCACCGAGGCAACAAAGCGGCTTTGTGACATCATGCTGCGAGACTCGGCTCATATTCAGGAGAGTGAAACGGAGTGGAGAAACCGCAAAGCAAAGAGGGCAGGCGGAAAAGAGGTAACTCCGATCTATACGGTGCAGGATGCGGAAGATTCCATGAAGTTGTTCAAATCCTGTTATTACCACGAGCCTTATCCAATCTTCGACTGTATTACGGTAGAGTTCATTGATGCAGGCCACCTGCTTGGATCCTCCAGTATTCTGGTTACGATAAAAGAAGGAGAAGAAACGAGAAAGATCCTGTTTTCGGGCGATGTGGGAAACATCGACCGTCCATTGATCAAAGATCCGGAAAAGCCGGAAGAAGCAGACTTTGTAATCATCGAATCCACTTATGGAGACCGTTTACATGAAGCGAGAATAGATTATGTGACGCAGCTGTCTGCAATTATTCAGGAGACGCTGGACCGCGGCGGGAATGTGGTCATTCCATCCTTTGCTATTGGCAGGACACAGATCCTTCTGTATTTGATCCGCATGATCAAAGAGCAGAACCTGGTGCAGGGGCATGAAAACTTTCCGGTATATGTAGACAGCCCTTTGGCAGTGGAGGCAACAGAAATATATTCTGCTCCGCTGACAGAGTTCTTTGATGAAGAAACACTAGAACTACTCTCAAAAGGCATTGATCCGATCAAGTTCCCAAACCTGCACTTAACGGTCACCACGGAAGAATCCAAACAGATCAATTTTGACCGGGAACCGAAAGTGATCCTTTCTGCTTCCGGTATGTGTGAGGCAGGCCGCATCCGGCATCATCTGAAACATAACCTTTGGAGAGAAGAATCCACGATCGTTTTTGTTGGTTATCAGGTAGAAGGCACACTGGGACGAAAAATCATGGATGGTGCGGAAAGCATTCGGCTATTTAATGAAGAAATTGCTGTGCATGCAGAAGTAAAAGAGATCGCGGATATCAGCGGACACGCAGACAGAGATATGCTTTTAGACTGGCTGGGGAATATTAAACAGCCTCCTCGTAAAGTATTTGTCAATCACGGGGGAGATGAGGTCTGCGATGTGTTTGCAGAAAGTATTCGCAATAAACTGGGCTTGGATGCCATCGCGCCGTTTAGCGGAGATGCCTATGACCTGCTTTTAGAAGACTTTACGGAAAAAGCAGCGATCGTAAGAGCGGAACCGAAAAAGAAAGTGGCGAAAGAAAAGGCGTCTGCTGTATATAAAGCACTGTGGGAGGCAGGACAAAGACTCTTACGCGTGATCGAACGCAATAAAGGCGGGGCGAATAAAGACCTGGAGAAATTTACGGACCGTATCCATTCGCTTTGCGATAAATATGACAGGTAAAGGGAGTTTTCGAAAATGAAAAAAATAGCCGCTGTTTTTCGGGACGGTACAAACTATAAAGTTTTTTTACTGTCCGTGTTTATCATTGGTCTTGGATACGGCATCCATAAGGGGTTATTGGATAATTATCTGGCGGAGATTGTCGGGATCGGAGAATTCGAACGGGGACTCACAGAATTTTTCCGGGAACTGCCGGGATTTCTCCTGATTTTTATATTAGCGATTTTCATTTCTTTTTCTGCCGAGAAATTATATAAACTCGGTGCGATCATCATCCTGGTCGGTATGGGTATGCTAGCCATCGTGCCGCCTGTAAAAGTGCTGGTGGTGCTGGCGGTATGCATCTGCTCGTTGGGCGAGCACATTCAGCTGGGAATGAAAAGTACACTGGCGCTGAGTTATTCGAAGGAAGGAAAAGGCGGTGAGGC
>JAZNHY010000271.1:0-3863 GCA_045577235.1 Lachnospiraceae bacterium | reverse complement strand
CATCCGCAAAACCGTGGGCTTTCACGGAATCTTCCATTGCTGCGCGGATCTTCTCCGCGGTTGCTTCCGGGTTGTAAGCTTTGCTGGCAGCTGCATCATCCAGATCCAGCTCGAAGAATTTTTCGATCGTGATTTTCCCAGCCCGATACATCATCCGATGCCCCGGCTCCAGCCGGAAAACATTTTTGAACAACGTCTCTTCGGTCGGAACGGAATTAAAGCAAAGGTAAGCTGCCAGGATCTCTTCGTTCAGCTGCCTTTGAAAATCCGGATGATCCAGGAATGCTTTAATTTCCGATGCAAACAGCAGGCTGTGATCTGTCTGATAATAATAGAGCGGCTTGATGCCCCACTTATCCCTTGCCAGGAAAAGACTTTCTTTTACTGTATCCCAGATGGCAAATGCATACATGCCGCGCAGTTTTTCCGTCAGCGCGCCGCCCCATTCCTCATAACCATGTACCAGGACTTCTGTATCTGTCTGTGTCTGGAAGCGATGTCCTTTTTTCTCCAGCTCCTGCCTAAGTGTCTGGAAATTATAGATCTCGCCGTTAAAGACAACGACGATAGTTTTGTCTTCGTTATAGATTGGCTGGTCGCCTGTCTTTAGATCGATAATGGCCAGGCGACGATGTCCCAGGCCGCATTTATCGTCCACAAAAAAGCCTTCCCCATCTGGTCCGCGATGCGCGATCCGTTCAGTCATGGCTTTCAGCACAGCCGGCTCTATTTTGTTTTCACTGACATAGCCTGCAATTCCGCACATGGTTTTATAATCTTAAAATGAAAAGCGGGATCTTTAACAGTGATGTTAAAGACCCCGTTGCCTTAACTATGGTTTAGTTTACTCTTGTTTTAAGAATCCGTCAACGGCTGTGACATCATCCTTCGATCATGATCCGTTTCTTCTCCGGTACTTTCTCTGCCTCCTTCTTAGGCACAGACAGTTTCAGAACACCATCTTCAAATTTGGCTTTGATATCTTCCTCTTTCAACTCTTTGCCGACGAAGAAGCTTCTCTGCATTGAGCCTGAATAACGCTCCTTGCGGATCAGTTTTCCTTTCTGGTTCTTCTCATCGCTCTCCAGCCCCTTGGCTGCGGACACGGTCAGGTAACCGTTTTCCAGATCGATCTGGATCTCTTCTTTTTTGAATCCCGGAAGGTCGATATCCAACTCGAATCCTTCATCGTGCTCATGCACATCGGTCTTCATGATGTGGGCGGCATTTTTGCCGTACAGCTTCTTTTCAACATTGCCGAAATCCCTCATGTCAGGGAAATCCAGCCAATCATCCAGTAAGCTTTCTCCGAAAATACTTGGTAACAACATAGGTCATTCCTCCTTCTCATATAAAGAACTTTTCTTTTTATGAGCATTGGGACGGAGGATCGTAGATTCTTGCGAATCACTCTGTTCCTTTGTTCAACTACGTTATATCACTCGTTGTTAGCACTGTCAAGTGTTGAGTGCTAATTCTTTGTACTTTTTTGGTACGTGTCGGTTTTTCCTTTATTTAAGGGTGAATTTGGGGGCTGATCCAAGTCAATTTCAAGGCTATCTTCTGTGTACATCTGCACTGTCGGGACAATTTTGCCTGCTTTACTCCTTTTCCAGCTGATTATTCTCTATTTCAAGCTTTTTAAATCTGAGAATAATATTTTGGGGCAAAATTGGACGAAAAACAGCCATTTTCATCTTATATGACACCTTTATCAAACTGAGAATAATTTAAAGGCTCTATCATTATTCTTCATTTGCATTTTTATCTCTATAAGAATAATTGACACAATGTTGATTTATTGAGAATAATTTTTGAGCTAAATATTATTCTCAATTTCACTTTTTTCCTCCATAAGAGTAATTGATACCAATTCAGTTTTATAAGAGTAATTTTCGAGCAAAAAATTACTCCTATTTCACGCAATGCGTCAAATAGGAGTAATGATCAAATGTTAGAAGCTGTGGCCGCCGCCTCCTCCGCTGGAGAAACCGCCGCCTCCTCCGCCGCCAGAGAAGCCGCCGCCTCCGCCACCGGAGGATCCGCCGGAAGATTCAACGTGTCTGGTCTTCCGCTGTGATGTCATGACGGAATTAACGCTCTTCACTGCAGAAATGCGTCCTCTGCCGCCTTCATATGCCAGCGCATTGGTCAGCGTTGTCACGTTTTTCTTCTTTCTCTGCGCGGTGATGATGATGAAGTTGATGATGAGGACGATGCCGATGGCAAACGCCGCATTTGTTGCGTACTTCATCGGGGTCGCGATCCGCCCGCCTTCCAGGATGGTCTCCATCTGCTCGAAGGTCTTCTTGGCAGCCATATAATAATCGCCGTCAGTTGCATACTTATAGATGTTGTCCGTGATCTCATTCGCCCTCGTGCGGGTGATCGTTTTATAGATTGCACCATCAGAGAAGATCTCGATCCGGCGGTTATACATATCGATCATCAGAAGCGTTGCGGAATGATTAAGGAAGAATTCGCGGAACCGCTTTTCTGCCAATGCCTGTGCGTCATAGTTTTGCTCAGTATTTGTGATGATGGCCGCACTGCCGTAAGGCAGAATGCCTTTGAGCTGTTCTTTAAGATCAGCTTCCTGCGAATCCGTAAACAGGTCAGCCGCATCTTCGATGATCACCTGATAATCATTGCCATCCGCTGCAAAAACTGTCACTGGCGCAAGAAGTGAAAACGCCAGAACAAACATCGCCAGCAGCAGAGCCAGGCCAAATTTAGGTAATGTATTAAGAGAGAGATTCTTATTTTGCATTGTTTGCACCCTCCCTTCTGAAGAAATTCGGTACAGGCCGTGTGGTCAGATAATTGAAATAGTTGATGCACGACAAGCAGTTGATGATCACCGCCACCAGGCAAGCCAGTGCTGCGCTGTAGTACCAGTAGTCATACGGCGAATTCTTTGCAAAAACGAAAATGCCAAAAGCAAGAACCGCCGGCGCCAAAATGGCCGGGATGATCGCGCTCTTCTTTTCGATCTGCACTGCGTGAATAATGGTGAAGACGGAAAAGATCAGCTGGATCAGCATCGCAATCGAGAAAACGGCTGAGCCGCCTCCGCCGGAAAAGAGTGACTGTAAAAAGCCCCCATTCAGAACGGCGAACATCATATAGAAGAGAACGTACATTGCCGGAATGATGACAGCGATCAGTCCCCATGATTTCTTTTTCGGCTTATCATTAGCCGCAATATATGCGCTTGATTCTTTTGCTTTCGTAATTTTCTTTTTGGCTTTATGCTGTGTGTCACCGTAATCATAAATATGACTTTCGCGGACATAGATCTTCTTGATCTCGTTCCGAAGCAGAATGCTCGAGATCACCAGGATAATAGCAGCGATGCTGGCGATCGTCTTTGGCAGAATAAATATCGGCAGGAAGTAAAGTGCCAGGAAGATCACCACTGCCGCGATCAGCGAAACAAGGAAGAATACTTTCTTGTTGACCGGGATATCCACCGCGATCTTTCCTGTCTGTCCGTTCATAACAGAGTAAGCGACTCTCTTTTTATGCCTCCAGGTCAAAAACCAAACCGGGAAGTAAGAGACTTCGCAGTCCACCGCCGAGATGCCGACCTGTGCCTTGCGCATCTCCGGATCTTTTTCTTCTTTCAGTTTTGCCTTGCCGATCTTGCGGTTGATCTCTTTGTAAACCGAATCGACAGCCAGCTCTGTTGCCTGCTGGATATAAGTCCGCTCATCCGTGGTGGCCTTATCTGCATATAGGCCGGCCAGATAACCTTCGTGCATCTCTTTCATATCCTTTGCGTTGAACGGCGCGATCTCGTTTGCAAGTGTGTCATCAAACGCGGCCGATGCATCAAAGTTTACATCAGAAGAATAGCCGCC
>JAZNHY010000270.1:0-8942 GCA_045577235.1 Lachnospiraceae bacterium | reverse complement strand
CTGGTCACAGAACGGATGATACGTGATGCTGTGAAAAGAGGAGCTACGACAATTAATGGGATCCGCCGCCGGACGAGTGCCGGAATGGGAAGATGCCAGGGTGCTGAATGTGAAGAGGCAATCTTAAAGATCCTTGCAGATGAATTGGGAATTACCATACAGGAAGTAACCAAAGACGGAAAAGGGAGTACCATTGTCATATGAAGCAGACAAAACCCGTCTTAGCTGTCATTGCCGCAGGTGTTCTGTGGGGAATCATTAGTATATTTGTAAAAAGACTTTCTTCATCCATTGATCCACTGCAGATCTCGCTGATCCGTATGCTGATTGCAGCAGTCTGTTTTTCTTTATTCGTTCTGATCAAAGACCGTTCCACATTTAAAATTAACTGGAAAGATCTTTGGATGTTTGCCTGCACGGGCATAGTAAGCATTGTACTGTTCAATACTTGCTATTTTTATACCACCATTCATTCACAGGCCAGTATTGCAGTTGTCCTGCTTTACACATCTCCGGTCTTTGTGATGATCTTTTCCGCTATTTTCTTTAAGGAAAAAATAACTTTCAATAAGATCATAGCTTTGATCCTTACGATTTGCGGCTGTGTTCTGGTTGCTGGGTTGATTGGCGGAAATGTATCGATTGCTCCTCATGTCTTATTGACAGGTATTGCTTCCGGCCTGTTTTACGCATTGTATTCAATCTTCGGAGAAATCGCACTGCGAAAATATGACACCATGACGGTAACGGTCTGGACATTTATATTTGGCCTTATCGGCTCAATTCCATTGGGAAAACCAGCAGCGACATTTCGTGCGCTGACCAGTGAACCTATCCTGATCCTGTATGCCTTTGGCATTGGGATCTTATCTACGGTTCTTCCGTATTTTCTTTACACATGGGGATTGGGAAGAATGGAAACAACCAAAGCAGCGATTCTGGTAGCGGTGGAACCTTTGGTAGGATGTGTGATCGGTATGACGTTATTTCATGAGCCTCATAATATTCAGAAGATCATCGGTATCATCCTTATCCTGGCCTCCATCATCATCCTGAATCTGAAGGTGAAAAAGGATTCGTATTTTATTAGTACAAAGTGATTTTAGACATTGCAGATGCTCTTTATTTGTGATACCATAATCAGCGAGCTAGGGGAGCCGCAAGGCTGAGATTTCATTAGAAGTACCCTTATTACTTGATTCGGTTAATACCGACGTAAGGAAGCTTACTTTTTTCAAGTAATCCCCCTGCGAAAGGAGGTTTTTTTATGTCATTTTTTATCAAAGAAGTAGACGGAGATTTCGTTCTCCAAACAGGCGGCTATATTTTAGCTGCAGTCATTTTAGCTGTTTTGATCCTCATCGCCGGGCTTTTGCTTTCCAAACGAGGGGAGCGGAAAAAGATGAGTGCAAAACAACTGGCATTTTGTGCCGTTGCATTGGCATTGGCCATGGTCACATCTATGATCAAGATATTCCGTTTTCCATTTGGTGGTTCAGTAACATTGTTCAGTATGCTGTTTATCTGTCTGATCGGTTACTTTTACGGACCGGGAACAGGTATTCTGACAGCTGTCGCTTATGGTGTTCTGCAGTTTATTCTGGGGCCATACATTTATACTCCAATTCAGGTGATTGTGGATTATCCATTAGCATTTGGTGCCCTTGGTCTTGCAGGGCTTTTCTGGAAGAGCAAAAACGGTCTTTTAAAGGGCTACATCATCGGCGTGGTTGGACGATGGGTCTTTTCGGTGATATCCGGCTGGGTATTTTTTGGTGAGTACGCTTGGGATGGCTGGGCAGCCCTTCCATATTCTCTTTGCTATAATGGAGCCTATATTTTTGCAGAGGCAATCATTACGATCATTCTGATCAGTATTCCACCGGTAAAAAAGGCAATCAACTATGTGAAAAACTTGGCGCTCGCATGAGCGCCTTTTTCTTTTATCAGTAGGATTCAATAGGGTTTTATGGTAAAATATCTTTATGAAAAAATTATCAAAAGACCTGGTCAGATCCGATAACGAAACTGAGTCTGTACGCTTAAATAAATATATAAGCGATGCAGGCTTTTGTTCCAGAAGAGAAGCAGACCGTCTGATTGAAAGTGGAAAAGTATTGATCGACGGAGTTCCTGCTCAACTGGGACAGAAGGTGCTCCCGGGTCAGATTGTTTCTATTGAAGGCAAAATTCTGAAACCAACTGACAAGTTGATCCTTCTGGCTTTTCATAAACCAGTTGGTATTGAATGCACAACAGATTTAAAGAATCCAAATAACATTATTGATTATATCCAATATCCGGAACGGATCTATCCGATCGGACGGCTGGATAAGAATTCTACTGGGTTGATCCTTTTGACCAATACCGGAGAGATCGTGAACCGGATCTTAAAAGCATCTAATTATCATGAAAAAGAATATCTGGTGTCTGTAGATAAAGAGATCGATGAGTCTTTTCTGGTAAAAATGCGTTCCGGGGTCCGTATTTTTCTGGAAGATGGAAAGAAAGAAGTCGTGACCAGAAAATGCGTAGTCAAACGTATAGGAAAAAAAGAATTTTCGATTATACTGACGCAGGGTCTGAACCGCCAGATTAGGCGGATGTGCGAAGAATTGGGATATAAAGTCGTTTCCCTGAAGCGAATCCGGATCATGAACATCCATCTGGCTGGTTTAAAGGAAGGCAAGTTCAGGCAGCTTTCAGAAGAAGAAATAAAGGAACTGGTAAAAGAATGAACGAGAAACAGGAACGGATCAAAGAGCTGATCGAGTTATTAAACGAGGCAGCTAAGGCTTATTATAAAGAAGACCGGGAGATCATGCCCAATTATGAGTATGACCGCCTTTATGATGAACTTGCTGCGTTAGAAGAAGAGACTGGTCTTGTCTTTGCAAATTCCCCAACCCAGAATGTCGGATATGAAAGTGCGGCAGAACTGGTAAAAGAAGCGCATGAATCGCCGATGCTTTCTCTGGACAAAACCAAGGATCCGGAAGTGCTTGCATCTTTTCTGGGAGACAGAAAAGGCATTTTATCCTGGAAATTAGATGGTCTTACGATCGTGTTAACGTATCAGGACGGTACACTGTATAAAGCTGTGACCAGAGGTAATGGTGAGATTGGTGAGATCGTAACAGCAAATGCGAAACAGTTCCTTAATGTTCCCCTTTCCATTCCATTTAAAGGAAAGCTGGTCCTTCGTGGAGAGGCAGTGATCCTATATAGAGATTTTGAACAGATCAATGAAGAAATAGAAGATCTTTCTGCCAAATATAAGAATCCAAGGAACCTTTGCTCCGGATCCGTCAGACAGCTGGATCCCTCAATTACGGCAAAAAGAAAAGTCCGTTTATATCCTTTCTCATTAGAGAGTGCAGAAGGCAGCGAGGCATCTGGTATTCCTGCACCAGATTTTCAAAATTCAAACGAGCAGAAGTTTATCTGGCTGAATAATCAGGGATTTGACGTGGTTCCATATAAGATCGTAACAGGTGCAGATGTGGCAGAAAAGGTAAGCGAGTACGCCAGAGAGATTGAACATTTTGAGATTCCTTCGGATGGGCTGGTTCTTTTAATGGATGACATCGCTTACGGACAAAGTCTGGGACGGACAGCAAAATTCCCGCGCAATGCAATTGCATTTAAATGGAAAGATGAAATTGCCCAGACAACTTTATTGGAAGTGGAATGGTCCCCATCTCGTACAGGTCTGATCAATCCGGTCGCAATTTTTGAACCGGTTGAATTAGAAGGGACAACAGTCTCCCGCGCAAGTCTGCATAATATCAGTATCATTGAAGGTCTGGAATTAGGAATCGGAGACCAGATCACCGTATATAAGGCCAATATGATCATTCCACAGGTGGCTGAGAATCTGACAAAGAAAAATGATCTTATTCCTCCGGATACCTGCCCGGCATGTGGAGAAAAGACAGTGATCCACAATGAAAACGGTGTTAAAACTCTTTTGTGCCCGAATCCGGAATGTCCTGCTAAAAAAATCAAGAGTTTTGCAGATTTTGTCAGCCGCAATGCTATGAATATAGAAGGGATTTCAGAAGAAACACTGGAAAAATTCATTGGTCATGGCCTGATTGCTGAGTATGCTGATATTTATAAACTGGAACGGTATAAGGAACGTATTACATCCATGATTGGATTTGGCGACAAATCCTTTGAAAACATACAAAAATCAGTCGAATCATCCCGTCATACGACATGTGCAAGAGTATTGAATGCATTAGGAATTATCGGGATAGGGCAGGCAAATGCGAAACTGATCAGCCGTTATTATAAGAATGATTTTACGGCAATCAGAAATGCGACAGCCGAGGATCTGGTGCAGATCGATCAGATAGGAGATGTTTTAGCCAAATCCATCACAGATTACTTCCAGAATGAGAAGAATAAGAAGATCGTGGATGATCTTCTGGAAGAGATTCAGTTTGAAGAAGAAAACAGTACGCAGGAAGAAACATTGGCTGGTATGACATTTGTGATCACCGGTTCGTTAAATCAATATGAAAACCGGGATGCGCTCAAGAAGGAAATTGAGGAAAAAGGCGGTAAAGTGGCAGGTAGTGTGTCATCCAGGACAAGCTTCCTGATTAATAATGATATTCAGTCTAATTCATCCAAAAACAAGACTGCAAAATCGCTGGGGATCCCGATCATAACAGAAGAAGAGTATATCGAACGATTCCACTAAAAAGGTTGAAATGCATTAAAAGGTATAGTATAAAAGATGCAATGATTTTCGAGGAACTACAATATGCCGATTAAAGTACAGAAAGATCTGCCGGCAAGAGCCGTCATTGAAAAAGAGAATATCTTTATAATGGATGAAACCAGGGCTATTTCACAGGACATCCGTCCGTTGGAGATTGCCCTTGTCAATCTGATGCCTTTGAAAGAGGATACGGAGATCCAGCTGATCAGGTCTCTTTCCAATACACCGCTGCAGGTCAATCTGACGTTCGTGATCCCGTCACATCACAGATCCAAGAATACGCCAGTCTCGCACTTGAATCAGTTTTATAAGAAATTTGAAGAGATACGAGACCAGAAGTTTGATGGATTGATCATTACTGGCGCTCCGATCGAGATGCTGGAATTTGAAGAAGTGGATTTCTGGGATGAAATCGTGGAGATCATGGACTGGTCGGAAGAAAACGTTACTTCTACCGTATTTCTTTGCTGGGCAGCGCAAGCAGCACTTTATCATTTTTACGGCATTAATAAAACCGTATTACGTAAAAAGCTTTCCGGTGTTTATCAGCACAAGGTGCATAACCGGAAAACCCCTTTAGTACGCGGATTTGATGATGTATTCTGGGCACCGCATTCCCGTAATACAGAAGTGCCGCTGAATCTGGTTGAGAACAATAAAGAGATCACCGTTCTGGCTGATTCGGATGAAGCTGGTCTTTTCCTTGCTATGGCTCAGGAAGGAAAGAAGATTTTTGTCATGGGCCATCCGGAATATGACCGTACCACACTTGATTATGAGTATAAACGTGATATAAAAAAAGGTCTGAACCCGCAGATCCCAAAGAACTATTATCCAAAGAACAATCCGGAAAACAAACCGGTGCTGACCTGGAGAGGTCACGCAAACACTTTGTATACAAACTGGCTGAATTATTATGTGTATCAGGTCACACCATACAAGCTCAGCGAGATCAAAAAATAAGGCACTTCCAAGTGCCTTTTTTATTTCTGCATTATAATCAAAGAAAGCAAGCATGATTTTTGAAAAAAAGAATAAAATATGCTTGCAAAACCCAAAATTACGAGTATAATTCGGAATTACCAATTCGGGTCATTCTTTTACCGTTCGGTAGAAAACCCCTTTTACAGTTATCTTTTTCCTCTTTCACATCTTACAGGAGGGTTCATTATGATCATCAATCTTAAAGAAAAAGGCGAAATCATTCTATTCGCCGAAGATCCAAGCAAACCGGAAGAGCATATCTTTGTTTATAAGCTCAAAAATCTTGATTCTGCTTTGTCAGAAGATGATGGAGCGGATATCTATGTGGCAGTGCCAAATGGCAGAAATGTTTCTCTGATCGACCTGCCAAAGGGAAGCTATTCCATGGAAAAACTGAATAAATAGATATATGATCCGGGGTATGACGGTATTATATAAATAAATTCAGAAAGGAACTATCTATGACGGTATCATCGAAACCATCCGTTATCTTATGATTCATCTTTTTAAACCCCATTCAGTCCTCATTGTCTAAATTTTGCGGCCGGACCGCATACCAGATCCGGCCAATCCTCTTTTATTGACAGAAATAAATAAAGAGTATAAAATTAATCAGTTGTAATATGTACAATGAAAACTAAATAAGGAGGTGCTCCTCGTATGCTACCAATTTGGCTGGTTATAGTTATTGCTGTAATTTGCTTTGGTATTGCTGCTGTGATCTTCTGGTTTGTGTCAAAATCATCCACACAGAAGAGCTATGAGAGCAAGATCGGTAGTGCGGAAGAAAAAGCAAGAAGCATTATTGATGATGCATTAAAGACAGCAGAAAGCAAAAAGAGAGAAGCGCTTTTGGAGGTAAAAGAAGAGTCTATTCGTGTTAAGAATGACCTGGAAAAAGAAACCCGTGAGCGCAGAAACGAATTACAGAAATACGAGAGAAGAGTTCTTCAGAAAGAAGAGTCCCTGGACAAAAAGAATGAGCAGGTAGATAAACTTCAGAATTCTTTGAATCAAAAAGCTCAGGAACTGGAAAAACAAAAAGAAGAACTGAAACAGGTGAATGCTGAGCGTACAAAGGAACTGGAAAGAATCTCTGGTCTCACCTCCGAACAGGCAAAGGAAATCTTACTGAAAAGCCTTGAGGAAGAAGTTCAGCTTGACGCTGCCAAGATGATCAAGGAATCTGAAGTCAGAGCAAAAGAGATCGCTGATGAAAAAGCAAAGGAATATATTGTTTCTGCGATCCAGAGAAGTGCTGCTGATCATGTATCCGAATCCACGATCTCTGTTGTGCAGCTGCCGAATGATGAAATGAAAGGCCGTATTATTGGTCGAGAAGGCAGAAATATCAGAGCCCTGGAGACTATAACAGGTGTAGATCTTATTATCGATGACACACCGGAAGCGGTTATTTTATCAGGATTTGACCCCGTAAGAAGAGAGGTCGCAAGAATCGCCCTCGAAAAACTGATCGTCGATGGTCGTATTCATCCGGCGAGAATTGAAGAAACCGTAGCAAAAGCTCAGAAAGAAGTCGAAAAGATCATCAAAGAAGAAGGTGAAGCCGCTGTACTGGAAGTTGGCGTGCACGGCATCCATCCGGAACTGATCCGTCTTCTTGGTAAAATGAGATATCGTACCAGCTATGGTCAGAATGCTTTAAAGCATTCCATTGAAGTAGCGATTCTGTCAGGCTTGCTGGCAGGCGAGATCGGCTGTGATGTCAGACTCGCAAAAAGAGCAGGACTGTTGCATGATATCGGAAAAGCCATCGATCATGAGATTGAAGGCTCCCATATTCAGATCGGCGTGGATCTTTGCAAGAAATATAAAGAGTCCAATGTTATCATTAACGCTGTAGCTTCCCATCATGGAGATGTAGAACCGGAATCTCTGATTGCTTGTATCGTTCAGGCGGCTGATGCAATCAGCGCTGCCCGTCCAGGAGCAAGAAGAGAAACTCTGGATACTTATACCAATAGGCTGAAACAGCTCGAAGATATATGTAACGAGCACAAAGGAGTAGAAAAATCCTTTGCTATTCAGGCAGGCAGAGAGGTCAGAGTTATGGTTGTGCCGGAGAAAGTCGATGATGCCCAGATGGTCATCATGGGACGGGATATTGCAAAGCGCATCGAAGATGAGCTGGAGTATCCGGGACAGATCAAAATCAACATTATCCGGGAATCCCGCGTGACCGATTACGCTAAATAGCGCATTCATTCACAACAAAGAAAAGGACGTAAATTTTTCAAAAGAAAGGTTTACGTCCTCTTTTTTTGTGTTATAATATTTTTTAATTTTTTAACGTAGTAGAGTGTGAAACTGTTTTCATACTTAAGTAAGGAGTTTTGTTATGTCATTAGAATTATCGAAAAAAGCATTGTCTGTAAAGCCGTCATCTACCCTGGAGATCACTGCGAAAGCAAAAGAAATGAAAAACCTGGGAAAAGATGTCATCAGTTTTGGAGCTGGTGAACCGGATTTCGATACACCGGAGCATATTTGTATTGCTGCCAAGCGTGCTATCGATGACGGTTTTACCAAATATACGGCTGCTTCCGGAATCACAGAACTGAAAGAGGCAATTGTTAAGAAATTCCGTAATTTTAATCACATTGAATATATTCCGGAACAGATCGTAGTTTCTAATGGTGGAAAACATTCACTGACAAATGTATTTTCAGCCATAATTAATGAGGGAGATGAAGTGATCATTCCAGCACCGTATTGGCTGAGCTACCCTGAAATCGTAAGACTTGCCGGAGGTATCCCGGTAATTGTCCGCTGTTCCAACGCCAATAATTATAAAATAACACTGGAAGATCTGAAAGGCGCATGGACGGAAAAGACAAAAGCACTGATTTTGAATTCTCCGAACAATCCGACCGGTATGATCTATGACCGTGATGATCTGCAGGTGATCGCAGATTTTGCAGTTGAGCATGACTTCTATGTGGTTTCAGATGAGATGTATGAAAACCTCTGCTATGGAAAAGAAGAACCAGTCAGCATTGCTTCATTAAATGATGAAATCTATAAAAGAACGATCACCGTCAATGGTCTTGCAAAAAGCTATGCCATGACCGGATGGCGTATCGGATATGCCGGTGCACCATTAGAAATTGCAAAGGTCATGGGAAGCGTTCAGTCTCATCAGACATCTAACCCGAACTCCATCGCCCAGATGGCTGCTTTGGCCGCTATTTCCGGTGACCAGACA
>JAZNHY010000269.1:0-2547 GCA_045577235.1 Lachnospiraceae bacterium | reverse complement strand
ATACATTTGCGGATATCAAACACCTTCGCGATTGTGCTTTAAGCATCGGGAAATTTCCCGTCCGGAAGGGGGTGTTTGAAGTATGAAGACCTTCTTCTCTGGCTTTGCCGAGGATTTGGAAAAGTTTGTCCAATACCGCAGGGCTTCCGGTTCCTGGAATGAGTATGCCAGTCACCAGAACCTGGTGTATTTCGATCATTACTGTGTGAACAACTATGGCGGGGCATCTGCACTTACTCAGGAGATGATCGATGGATGGTGCACAAAGAGAGAGACTGAAACCAGCGGATCCTGTTACATAAGAACCCTGCCCGCAAGGCAGTTCGTTGATTACCTCTCCTGCCGGGGACGTACAGCTGTTAGATCTCCGGATGCTCCGAAGCTCGACAAAAGAAAATATATCCCGCATGCGTTTTCTGAAGAAGAACTTTCAGGCTTCTTTAACGCCTGTGACAACATCGTTCCTTACAAAAACAGACCGGCCTCTGTGCTGAGAAAGATACAGTGCCCGGCATTCTTCAGACTCCTGTACAGCAGTGGGATCAGAACAACAGAAGCAAGATATTTGAGAAGGGCAGATGTCGACCTGATCCATGGCGTACTGAACATACAAAAGTCAAAGGGTTACGATCAGCACTATGTGGCGCTGCATGAAACCATGACAGAAGTCCTGGTAAGCTATGATGCGGCCGCCAACAAACTTCAGCCAGACCGCACATGGTTTTTCCAGTCTTTGAAAGGTACCTGCTATGGCAGGGATTGGGTTAACGACAACTTTAAGAAGATCTGGGCTTCCGCTAATGGTGATCCAAAGGGATTGATTCCTTATGATCTCAGGCACCATTATGCCATAGAAAACATCAGTTCATGGGAGGATGACAGTTTTACTTTCAGCGAAAAGCTCCATTATCTTTCAAAATCCATGGGACACCGTTGGATTCAGTCTACTTTGTACTATTACTCCATTGTCCCCCGGCTTGCGGATAAGCTGCAGGAAAAGACCGAAGCGGGTTTTAACGAGATCGTGCCGGAGGTGTGGGATGAAGAAGACTGATGACGCCCCTGTAATTGCACGACGGATCTCTGAGTTCCTCTATGAATATGCGCCTCAGTTCCTCACTAACAGCGAACATACTCTAAAGGGCTATAATGATGCGTTGACACTGTACTTCCAGTTTTTGGAGGAAAACGGTATCTCACCGTCCAGTTTAAACAGGCATCACCTGGAAAAGGATTGGATCGAAAAATGGATCCTCTGGTTAAAAGAAAACCGGAAGAATTCTCCAGAAACATGCAATAACCGGCTCGCTTCCATCAGACGATTTCTGGAATACATCGCCAGCAGGGACATACGGATGGAATATCTGTATCAGGAAGCAAAACATATCAAGCGTCAGAAATGTCCCAAACGTAAAGTGTCCGGACTATCCCGAGAAGCAGTTACAGCCATGCTGGAGGCACCTGATATAACAACAGCCATCGGGCGCAGGGATCTGGTTTTTCTTACTGTTCTATATGCGACAGCCGCACGTATGGATGAAGTGCTGTCCATAAAGATCGGGCATATCCATCTAGATGCGCCAAAACCGCATGTCAATCTATATGGTAAAGGGGAAAAGCTTAGGACATCCTATCTCCTCCCAAGAGCGGTTGCCCTGCTCAGGCAATATATGAAAGAAGTACATGGCAATTCTCCGGATAGAGAACGCCTCCTGTTTTACAGCCGTGTAGGCGGAAACTATAAAAAACTGACAGAAGCGGCAATGGATAAGCGTATAAAAAAACTTGCATTCATTGCCCATCAAAAGTGCAATGATGTGCCGCTGAATGCCCATGCACATCTCTTTCGTCACGCAAAAGCTTCTCACTGGATCGAAGATGGTCTCAGTATTGTTGAAGTTCAGTTTCTTCTTGGCCATGAACAGATTGAAACGACCATGAAATATCTGGATATAACAACGGCCGAAAAAATCAAGGCGCTTGCAACCCTTGAAAATGAAAAAGAGCAGAAAGTCGGAAAAAAATGGAAATCCAAAGAAGCCTCTCTGACTGCTTTTTGTGGATTGAAGCGGAAGTGATTCCTCATAATAAATCTCAACTTTCTGTTGGGGAACCACCGCAATTAAGCGGAGCTCCAGCAGAAAGTTTGGATTTTATTAAAGTTTGGATTTCGGAGCAAATCCTAAATTTGGGATTTGTTCAGGTGTATCCGGGACATATCAGAGTGCCTGTACCGCAGCCATGGAGCATGAGGGGAAAGTCAAAGTGATTGACAGCCGGCAGTTCTGCATTTCCCTCTATGTCCTGATCTGGTATGCCTGCATCTGCAGGGAAAAGGGAATGAGCATGGAAGAGACGGCAGAAGCCGTGGAGAAGGTCAAGGGCAGGGTTCATGTGATCTCTGTTTTTGACACACTGGAATATCTCCGTCTTGGAGGCAGGATCTCGTCAGCGGCTGCTCTTGCCGGAAACCTTCTCTCCATAAAACCTGTGATCACGGTCAAAGAGGGACTGGTCGAGGTGATATAAGTCGGATCGTAGCCATGT
>JAZNHY010000268.1:0-5426 GCA_045577235.1 Lachnospiraceae bacterium | reverse complement strand
GAAAGTCTCTCGTCATGCGACTCTCCTTTTTCCACCCAGTGCGGAACCGGAGGCCGTTCCGTATCATCCGGCAGGAACCTTTCGATATTGGAAGAAGAATATTCCAGAAGACCTGTCGGGGTCTCCAGTGGATACTCTTTCGGATCGGAAGCAAAGTCTCCCAGTCCGGGCACCTCATCCTTTGCTGTTTCGCTGACCGGCACGACAAAGATCTTCCTCTCGTTCCATTCCTCAAAACTCATTTTTTCTTCGCATCCGGATGCTTTATAGAAAAACCGCACGCGTTCTTCTTCTGTCAGATCACCTGTATATGCCTTGACATATTCCGGACCGAACTGTTCCAGCACTTTCACGCAGACATCAAAATCCGAAACGGATTCTCCTCGTCTAGGGATGCAAGGCTCTTCTTTATAAACGGAAACATAGGTCCCGCTGGACATATCGTTTCCGATATCATGCATTTCATGTTTCGTACACACCGGGAGAAGGAGGTCTGCAAAGTAGCAGTCATTTTCCATCCACGGATGCTGTACCACAAACGTTTCTATCTCCGGATCCCGGTATGCTCTCTGGAATGCAAAACCGTCGTTCCAACAAGTAACATTACACGGTGCCGTAGACCAGATCATATAGATCCGGCTCATGCCAGGTCTCGGGTATTCATTTTTCTGGAACTGGTCATAAACCGTCGGGACACGGTTGTTGCCCGGCCGCGGGATCCCCGCTGTGGCAAAGCAGCTCATGCCCATCCATTCCGCATGTTTATCCAGTATCGCCGTCTGCACCATACACCGCGGGATATACTGCTTTGGTCCCGGCAGCACCTTAAAAAGATCCACGATCTCCGGTGCTCTCTCCTTTTGTGCATCATTCAGAGGGAACCGGCTCATGCCGATATTCGAAGGAATATCTCCTGGAACGGTGCGGATCGCATCGCAGATATGTGGCACTTCCGGAACGAAAGCCGGTGTATAAGGCAGAGGATAATTCTTTGCCCACATATTCCATTCAATCAGTTTGCACTGATGGACGCCCGGTTTCCCTAGTCCCTGCATACCCAGCAGCATGACCTCCAACCGCGCCTGTTCGGTCGCATAAGGTGCGCGGATGTAACTGCCTCCGTTTCCATGGCAGATCGAAACAATCTTTTCTGCCCAATACTCTGCGAGAGCCTTGATCGTCCAAGGCTTTACGCCGCATTTTTCACTGGCCCATTTTGGAGTCTTAGGAATGCCGTCTTCCTTTCCTAGTACGTAGTCTACAAATTTATCAAACCCGTAAGCATGGTTTGCAATATATTCTTTATCAAAGGTCCCGGACGTGATCCATTGATAGGCAATGGCAAGCTGAAGTGCCGGATCTGTGCCCGGAAGGATCGGAATCCATTTGTCAGCATGGATAGCCGCTCCGTAGTTTAAGTCCGGGCAGACATAAATGCTTTTGATCCCCAGCTCTGTAAACCAGTAGCAAAGAAGTGTAGGCATCTTCATTCCGAAACCAAGCGGCGTCACCTCCGGATCGCAGCCCCAGAAAAGGATCGCGTCGCTGTTTTTTGCCATATCCGGGATCAGGTTTGCCTGCGGAGCCATCTCGCCCACCGGCTCACATCCCCAGACATGCTTAGCGCCCCAATACCAGCCTTCCCAGGAATCCATATTCCGCATCTGCTGCGTGTAGCCGCCAGTCAGGGAGAACATCCGGTTTGGACATCCGTGGGATGGGGCAACATTTTTACCTTCGCCGTGCATATCCGACTCACAAAGGATGGCTTCCGGTGCATATGTCTTGTTAATGCGCTTGATCTCATTGGCGCATATTTTTGCAGCTTCTTCCCAGGAAATTCTTTCGTATCCGCTGATCCCTCGCGTTTCCGGATGGCGTTCGCCTTCCGGATCCCAGTCGATGCGCTTCATTGGATACAGGATCCTGTTCGGCGAATAGACTCTGGTTTTATAGCAAAGACCCATATGGGTAATGTTTACCCGCTTAGGCGGATCGAAGGTTTTTCCCCTCGCTTCCATGTGCCATGGATTGCAGTTGGCCTCTGTATATTCCGTGTCATACTCGTATGGATTGATCCTTACGATCTTTCCATCTTCACACTCCACTTCACACAGCGCGCCGCTTTCCGGCCCCATCAGGCTGAAGCTGACCAATCGTTTATATTTGTTTGTTTCCTTTTGTTCCACGATGATTCCCCTATCCGATTGAAAATCCGTTTTAATTGCCTGCTTCAAGGCTTCTATTATCTGCCGTTTTCGGCTTTTTGATCAATGCCGCTGCAATGGCCGCGATCACACAGACGGCTGCTACACCGCATAACACAACAATATAAGCTCCGGTGGTCGACATGCCGCCTCCTTCCAGACTGCTCTGCACCGCCTGTACAAGTTTTGTTCCGAAAGATGCCACCAGCAGTACCAGAACCATGATCGGGAAGTTCTGCGCGTAATACTTTGATCCAAAGAATTTGTTGCAGAATGCCGACTGGCTGGTCGTGACGCCGCCAAAAGCAAGGCCCGTCGTAACATAACCCAGGATCAGGAACAGAAGGCTTCCCGTCACCATGGCAAGAATAAGCAGGCCCATGGACACAATGAAAAGAATGCAGATGCCCAGAAGCGCAACCTTATATCCTGCCTTATCAAACAACGCTCCAAAGAGGATCCGTCCAAGTCCGTTAAAGATGGATATCAGACCTACTATGATCGCAAGTACACTTGCGTTGTCATTCAGGTAAGGAACCGCGGCAACCGCGATTGGTGTTCCTAAGAATACAACAGCAAAGCCGGCGACGGTAGTGAGGGTTGCCCACGTAAACATCAGCCAGAAGTTAGCTTTCTTTACCATCTGACCCGGAGTGACATCTTCAAAAGGCTCGGTCGAGTTTTTACCTTTTTTGCCGGGCTTTGGAGACGGTGCAACAAATTCCGGGCCGGGTCTTCTTATGACCAGTGCACCAATGGCAAGAAACACAAAGCAGCAAATGCCGATACCGAGAAAACATAAATACCACGGAATGCCGCCCTTTCCATCCATCTGATCTACACATGCTGCATATGCAAAGCCGATCAGAAAAGAACTGATGCCAAATCCCATCAGGAGGATACCGGAGATGAGACCCTGTTTATCCGGGAACCAGGCGCCAACAGCACTTAAGATCACATTATAGGCAAGACCGGCGCCAAGCCCTCCGAGTGCTCCAAATCCAATAAAAACAAATAAAATAGATCCTGTCGCGTTTCCTAACAGTCCGGAGACCGCAAACCCGGCCAGCATTAAAACAGCTCCCAGGAACAGGATCACTTTCAGACTGATGCCCTGTTTCTGCATTCTGCCGCTCACCATCCCGCCAATGCAGAAGAACGACATAACGATCGTCGATGTCCAGGTAAGAGCGCCCGGGGTCCAGATGTTTGTCAGAGGTTTGGAGAAAGTTGTCCATGCATAGACAAGACCGGCAAACAAAAGGACAAGAACGCCAAATACAGCATATATCGAACGCGGCAGCGATTTTTTCATTATGCTTTTCCTTTAATCCTACGTAGTAATGATAAATGTTTTTAAGCGATTAATTATAGCATATTGGCAGGTAAGTGTCACCCGACAACAGGCTTCTTTTTACTTACAAAACAGGGAATCTTGCGATTCCCTGTTCACTATTTCTTTTTTCGATTGACCCGATTCTCTTTTCAGGCATCTCGTTTTTTCAGGTAATGGTTGATATACAACATCAGGAATACCGGAATGACTGCCGTAATAGCTCCCATAATGAAGGTGGAGTTGATACCGACTGCACTCATGGTGTTCACATCCACGCTTGCATGCAGGAATGTGGAAGATACCCAGTTGAAGAAGATGGAAGAAAAGCCCAGTGCCAGCATTGCAACGCCGTAGTTCGTGCCGGAATTTTTTGGTCCGAAGAGGTCGGTGGACAGTGCCGCATTCAGTGCAGATGGTCCGCCATAGGCAAATGCGATAATAGCAATGGTGATAAAGTATCCCATCCCGCCGATAAAGGTCATGAGGACAGCTCCCAGAAGGGTCAGTCCGCAAAGGATGTACATGGCATTGGTACGGCCGATCTTGTCGGAAAGCCAGGCCATAATGAGCCGGCCTGCAGCGTTCGTAATACCCGTGAAAGAAACACAGGCGATTGCCATTTCCACACTCAGTCCACGTACGATACCCAGATCCCTGATCAGAGGTACACAGAGGTTCCATGTTCCGTTGATAAAGAAAATGGAGAAAAACAATGCCCAGAATGCCGGCTTTCTGATTGCCTGACCAAGGGTGAAGTTGACATTGCTGGAAACTGCTTTTGCCGGAAGGTTCAGACCAGCGATATACTCCTCACCTGGGAGCGAGACGAAAATGCAGGCCACAAAACCAAGGACAGCGAATACAATGCCCAGTATCAGGAATACAGGGACAAAATTCACGACACCTGCCTCATTCATATTGGCATTCATCAGCAGGTTGGATACCGGTGTGAATACCACGGTACTAAGACCAAATGCTCCGCAGGCAAGACCAGATGCAAGTCCTCTCTTATGAGGAAGCCATTTCTGAATGCAGGAGATACATGCGCCGTATGCAAAACCAGAACCAAGACCAGCCATAACAGCGTATGTCAGATAGAATAATCCTGCGCTCTTCACAAAAGCAGAAAGGATCACGCCGACAGAAAACAGCGCCACACCCAGGAAACATGTCAGTTTTGGTCCCTTCTTGTCATTGATAACACCGCCAATCAGATTGCCGAATACAAACGCGAAAAGCATATAACTCGACACCATAGTAGCGGCACTCGGGGTCCACCCGTATGCAGCAACGATATTCGAGCGGAACGCGCTCCAGAGATACAGAATGCCAACGCATAACTGCACGACCAGACACGCGATGATTGAAACCCACGGGTTTTTCCGATTTTTCACTGTTTATTTACCTCTTTCTTTTTATTCGTTCGTTAACTAATCGTTTAAGGAAGAAACTCTGTCGAGTTTTTCTTATTCGCTCAAAGCAGTCTGGCTCCCTCGTCAAGCTTCCTTAGATGGTGAAGGAGTCGGAGCGATCACATTTGTGTAGTAAGCTTTACGTCTCTTGAATTCTTCGTCTTTATAGAGATTCATCAGGCGGCCTTCATTTTCGAAGATATCATCGCCGTGCATCTGCTTGCCGCTCATCACATCATGAGCATGCTCCGGAAGTCCATTCGGAACGATAGACGGATCATTTTTAAACTTAAATGCGCCGTCAACGATCTCCAGTGTTCCCTCCAGACCGCAGAGTTCACATACAACATGAGTGGTTCCCGGGAAGATATAGAAGTTGTTGCTCTGGCAATGCGGGCATGCGCCTTCTTTTCCTCTCCAGTAAGACTTTGTATTCTCAGCGACCGGCAATTTCATATTTTCATTTTCCTG
>JAZNHY010000267.1:0-1786 GCA_045577235.1 Lachnospiraceae bacterium | reverse complement strand
AAATCCGCGCCGCGCGCAAGCTGTGCCTTGGTGATCTTGTTGATCTCTTCCGTCAGAATCGGGATAAAACGCAGTGCAATACTCATCATCATGGCGATCTCATGGCCAGGAAAATGGATTACATCCAGCGGCTTAAAGACTTTCTCCAATCCATTCGTCAGCGTTGTAGGTGTTGTGGTATAGGTCAGAAGCGATGCACCGACGATGACATAGATCAGACGCAGTGCAAAGAAAACGGCCCGATAAATGCCTTCATAACTCATCCGGAAGATCCACCATCTCCAGATGATCGTGCCGTCGCTGAAAAACAGATTAAAAAACACGGCCAGGATCACAAGGAACCAGACAAAACGAAGCCCTTTTAAAATATGCTTCAGCGGCACCTTGGACAAAGCGATCAATGTTACAATTGCAGCAGTAAGGAAAATAAACCCAATCAGGTTATTGATAATAAAAACAGCAGCAACGTAAACAACAACACCAAAGAGTTTCACCCTCGGGTCCAAACGATGCACTATGGAATTTTCCGGGTAATACTGCCCGATCGTAATATCCTTAAACATAGTTTTCTACAGCTTATACATCTGCAGGATCTTCTCCGCTGCTTCCTCAACCGTCAAGGTATCTCCCAGTCCGATACTCTGCGTAAACGCACATACCTCCGGCACACCCAGACCGATCTTTTCCAGTTCCTGTCGATGGGAGAACACTTCACGTGTGCTGCCATCTAAGACCACTTTTGCTTTGTGCAGTGCGATCACACGGTCCGCATACTGTGCTACTTCTTCCATACTATGAGAAACCAGGATAACGGTCACGTGCCGCTCCTGCTGATATTTTTTCAGCAGCTCCAGAATCTGGGATTTGCCCAGCGGATCCAGGCCTGCCGTCGGCTCATCCAGAATCAGAACTTCCGGCTCCATCGCCAGCACGCCCGCAATGGCCGCACGCCTCTTCTCACCTCCGGAAATCTCAAACGGAGATTTTTCATATAGACTTTCGGAAAGACCGACAGCGGAAAGTGCAGCACGTGCCTTTTCTTCCTGCTCCTCTTTTGAGAATCCCAGGTTTTTCGGTCCGTAGCAGACATCCTTCAGGACGTTTTCTTCAAACAGCTGATATTCCGGATACTGGAAGACCAGACCGACGCGGCACCTGAGTGTCCGCAGTGCCTTCTTCTCCTCTTTAGTCAGCTTACCTTCTTTGTAGATTGGCACACCATCATAAGTAATGGAACCGGAGGATGGCTCCAGGAGGCCATTGAGCATCTGGATCAGCGTAGACTTGCCAGAACCGGTGCTTCCAATGATCGCGGTAAAAGAATCACCGCCCAGCTCCAGATTGACGTCGGAAATAGCCTTCACTTCTTCTGCTGTCCCCGGATTATATATGTAATTGACGTTCTCTAAACGAATGATCATTTCTTCTTTTGTTCCAAAGCTTCTTTTAACTCAGCCGCGTGTATAATGTCGTTCGGCAGATCCATGCCCTTCTCCCGCAGGATATAAGCCAGATGATAGATCTGCGGAAACCAGAGTCCTAATGCATACAGTTCGGTTCCTCTGGAAAAGATCTCCTTTGGCGTTCCCTGCAGAGCGACCTCACCTTTATGCATAACGTAAATGTAATCCGCATCCAGCGTTTCTTCCATGAAATGGGTGATGGAAATAATGGTAATTCCCAGCTCTTTATTCAGCTTTTTCACCGTATCCATAACTTCTCTGCGGCCACGTGGATCCAGCATAGCCGTCGATTCATCCAGCACGATGCACTTTGGACGCATTGC
>JAZNHY010000266.1:0-4453 GCA_045577235.1 Lachnospiraceae bacterium | reverse complement strand
GAATGATCAATATAATAGGAAGAGCTCGCAGATTTCTCCGCGAGCCCAGGTTAAGATAAATTAGGTTTAGAAAAATATGCGTTTATGATGCCTTGCACACTTGACTTCCGGCAATTGGTGTACGGGTGGTGTAAATTGGTGTAAAAATTGGTGTACGGACTCAAAAATCAGCCTGTTCAGGAGCTTGTTTTAATACAGCTTCGCTCCAGCTGGTAAGAAGAGCCGAGGAACAATAAGCACCTCAAAAATTAAAATATTATCACGAAGCATAAAAGCCAGCGACAGTGCTGGCTTTTTTTGGTTACAATGCTTTTAATCTTTGCTTATTCAATTTGTGCTTATTATTCACTTGCTGCGCGACATTATTTCTGGCGGCAGACATAATATCACGTTTCTTTCATCTTTTGTTACAGAGTCCTTTTGTTTCTTCTGATCGCTGCCATGCGGTCCAGATCTCCGTGTTCGATCTCCGCTTTTAATGCCTCTACAATTTTGTCCTTTCTCTTCAGGAAATCCGGGCCGGTAAGATTTTTGCCGGAGACGGTATGATGTGTGATGAAATGGCAGTCGCAGGTCAGGTTTTCCACAAAAAGCAGAAGTTCTTCTAGCATCTCTTTCTCAGAAAGCGGCGTAAACTCTCCACGGTTTGCTTCCTCCAAAAGCGGGGTTCCCGGAAACAGCGTAAGACCTCCGGTCCCCACAAGCATTGGATTGCACTGGCTGAAAATCTTCGCAGAATTAACCGCATGATTCATACTTCCTTCTTTTCCGGCAACGCCATTCAGGAAAGTCATCCAGAAATCAATTCCGGCTTCTGAAAGTTTTCCGCACTGCTCTATGATATCTTCTGCACGGTATCCTTTATTGATCCGCTCCAGCGTCCAGTCATCGCCGCTTTCCACGCCAAGAGAAATTTCTCTCATGCCAAGATCCTTTAAACTCTGAAGCTGCTCTACAGTCTTATTTTTCAGGTCCGAAACCCGCCCTTGTGTGTAAATATATTCCATCTCCGGTAGATAGCGATTGATCATCTCCAGGATCGGAGCCAGCTTATCATAGGTCATGACCAGAGGATTGGCCGAAAGAAGCTGGATCGTCTTCGCATCCGGCATGACTTCTGCAATCTCTTTTAGGTCTTCTTCGATCCACTCCATCGGCTGCAATTTAAATTGTACATTCCGGTACATCGTGCAGAACTTACAGCTGTTATGCGTGCAGCCCTGTGTGATCTGCAGGAGCGGAAATGTCGGCCAATAGGGGTTTCTGTATACAGTATCAGTAAAATGCATGTTGCTCTTCCTTTCAATCACATTACAAGATGTCCACAATCGATCACAAGCTCAGATCCCGTTACACATTGTGCACCTCTTTCTTTAATCAATTATTACTACTCTTAGATATTGTTTTTCCGGTTCATCCGGATAACGTTTTCATGGCTGTAATCGCCACCTGTTAGCTCATCAAAATGAGTCATGACATAGGTACGCCTCTTTGCAACGCTTTGTGGGGTCTGATCAGATTTTTCTTTTGCAGCCTTCAGTTCATCTACCGTGTAGTCGCAGCAATAGCCTGCAGAGTTCGGCTGCATTTTCCAGGAATCTTCCAAATTCCCTGCATCAAACGGATCAAACCCGCACTGATCTACCAGTTCCATTACTACTTTCTTCTGGTTCTCATCATCACCTGCAACCTGCATCGCAAGTCTGCCTTCTGCTCCTTTCTCTTTTCCCAGTTCTGCAAGTGAATAAGCCAGCAGATTGTTGAATGTCTTAACTACCGGTCTTCCTATCAGTTTGGAAAACCACAGGCTCTCGGTCTGTCCTTCTCCAAGTCCTTCGATCTTCTCGCCTCGCACTTCCGGATAAAAATTGCCTGTGTCCACAATGATTGCGTCTTTTGAGAGACTTTCAAATACACTTCCCGGCAGATCCGGGATCGCGCCGTAAGGAATGGAGATGATGAGGACATCGACTTCTCCTCCGATATCCGCAAGATCTGAGGGAGCCGCACCGATCGTTGATGCAAACACCTTTACAGCATCTTTCCCATGTGAATTTGCTACTTTTACAAAGTGGCCTGCTTTAGCGAGTTTCTTCGCGATCGTTCCCCCGATCGCACCAATTCCTATGATTCCAATGTTCATTTTCCCTGACCTCCGTTCTTTACAGTTCAAATACAAAATCTTCAATCGGCTTTCTCTTGTAATGCCATCCGTTTGCTTTCGCTTTTTCATTCGGATAACCCAGTCCCAGCATCATGACCGGGATCATGTACTCCGGAAGACCAAAGGTATCTACAACATTCTTCGAATCAAATCCCCGGATCCAGATCGTATGAACGCCCAGCTCCTCTGCCTCATACATCATGGTCGTTGCTGCGATGCTGGCATCCTGCTCACCGGAGTTGTAATTCCGGTAATACTGGTCATTCGGGTTTGTCCAGACTTCTCTGGCATCGTAGCAGACCAGGATCATCAGTGGCACGTTATAATGAAACGGAGTGACTGTTTTGAGTTTTGCAAGGCCTTCTTCACTCCGGATCAGATAAAACTTCTGCGGCTGATAGTTACAGGCCGTCGGTACGATCCGTCCCGCCTCCAGGATCTGATCCAGTTTTTCCTGTTCTATGGGTCTTGCGTCAAAATAGCGCTCGGAATATCTTTGTTTTACAAGTTCTAAAAACTTCATATCATTACCGCCTTTCCATAGGTTCTTTCTCTGTCTTTTGATCGCAGTTTAACGGAATCACTTGAAAAGTTACAGATACAGAATTACAATTATGAATGGTTTCCGTACATATTTGAATTTTTGTATGATTTTAGGAGAAAGAATGGCTGACAGAACGAAACTCTGGATCGCAGATTCCATGAAGAGACTGATGGCAAAGAAATCACTCGATAAGATCCGGGTGACTGAGATCTGCAAGGAGGCAGAGATCGGTCGGCCTGCTTTTTACTATCACTTCCGGGATAAATATGACCTGGTCGCTTGGATCTTTTTTCACTCCGCAACCGAAGTGGATGTGACCTCTTTGAAATCGGCCGCTGCACATTTGAATTCTCTCCGGACCGATTTTCTTTTTTACAAGCGGGCTTTTGAAGACTCCTCCCAGAATGCATTGTGGCAGTACATCCACGAATACTTTACCGAAAGATACATACAGGAAGCAAAGCGTATCCTGCGTGTTGATACGCTGGATACGCAAACGCTTTTCTCTATTCGATTATACTGTTACGGAACAGTCGGGATGACGCAGGAGTGGCTGCTGAACGATAACATTACCCCTGCCGAGACGATTGTCAAAATGATGTTCGAGTCCATGCCTTCCAGCTTCAGGAAAATCTTCTTTCAGAAGAAAGACGGGGACAAATAGCTTTTTGCTTACTGTACTAATGCTTTTCCAAGCTCAAATGCCTTTTGACATGCTGCCAGCCTTCAAGAGGGGGATTGTATTAACGTTATTCTTTCCCTTACGCCTTATTAAACTTCTCCTTCGGCTGTTTGCAGCGAGGACATTTCCAGTCATCTGGAAGATCCTCAAATGCTACACCATCATGTTCTGCAGGATCATACACATAGCCGCAGACAGAGCAGACATATTTACCGGTCCCTTCCTTTGCGCTGAAGTCGACCTCTGCCGGAATGGTCGGAACTGGATGTTCCAGATCCATAACCCTCTTCGCCTCAAGATTCTCATATCCCTGCGGCGTATGCGTTCCCATGTAAACAGTCGGATTACTGCGGATAAATTCCCGCACTCTGTCAAGTGTTTCACGCGCCGCCGGAAGATCTTCAAATACCACGGATAATTTATTCTCATAAAGAGCTTCGTCTACATAGGTAATATCCCCGTGAATCATATAGAAAAGGCCCTCCTTTTCCACGATCACAATGCTGTTTCCGTTTGTGTGACCTTTTGCCTTGATGAAAAAGATTCCGTCGCTGATCTTCTGGCATTCCGGAAAGTTATAATATGCCCCGTCCGTAAATTTCACCGGTTTGATGTTCGGGAGCCCCTGCAGTTCCTCTGCAGAAAGCTCTTCTTCGTTCACATAGATCTCTGCACCAGGGAAGGACTTCAGTTCCCCGGAATGATCGTTGTGCTTATGGGTGAGGAGGATCTTTGTTACCTGCTCCGGCTTATATCCCAGAGCGTCGAGAGCTTCCATATAGGTGCAGATGTCATGCCCGGTAAAAGCCGGGACGCTCTCATCCGGCACCTCTTCCGGCGTCCCTGCAGGGAGACCTGTATCAACTAAGATGACTTCATCCCCGGTATCGATCAGATAATTCTGCAGGCTTCCGCGGTAGCGGATGTTTGGATCAAACTTCTCCGGTCCTTCTTCTCCGCCAAAGGAAAACGGCTGCGAATAAAATCCTTTTTCTCTGAATTTGACTGCTTTGATCTCCATATGTTCTCCTTCCGTATCTCTAACTTTTTCCGGAAAATGGAT
>JAZNHY010000265.1:0-3280 GCA_045577235.1 Lachnospiraceae bacterium | reverse complement strand
CACGCTCCGGCTTGTGGAATCTCTTTTTTTTCGGTTTCAACCTTAACTTCCTAAATTTTTAACCCTCGGTCCTATAGGCCTCAAATATTAGAGTATGAAAAACAGCTGAAATCCAGCATAAATACTGGATTTTTCGGCTGTTTTTTATTGCATTTCCTGCAGCCCTGTGGTATAATAATAGAGGGTTATATAACCCTCTAAAGGAGGGAAGAAATGTATCTGGGATGCAAGGTTAAAATACCGAGAGACGGTGGAAATATTACGATCAAAACAATCAACGGAACTCCATATGTATATATCGAGCGGGGACGTACCTATTCTAAAGAAAAGAAGTACAGTATTCCAAAACGGACTTGTATAGGAAAACGGGACCCGGAGCAGCCGGACTTTATGTTCCCGAATGAGAAATTCCTCAAGTTCTTTCCAAGGGAACTGCTTCCATCTGAAAAAGAAGGACGGTTCCGCAGCGGATGCCTTCATGTCGGGGCTTTCTTTGTCATACGAAAGATTATATCCGAATATAAGCTGGATGAGATGATCGCGAGGATCGTCGGACAGGATGCAGGTTTGTTTTTAGACCTGGCAGCATACTCCATTATTACGGAGGATAATGCCGGGCAGTATTATCCGGATTATGCTTATAACCATGCCCTGTTTACCGATGACATGAAGGTATACAGTGATTCGAAGGTTTCGGATTTCCTGCGGGATATCACGGTCGACCAGCGGATCCGGTTCTTAAATGAATGGAATGCTAAGAGAGACCACCGGGAAAAGATCTACATTTCCTATGATTCCACAAACAAAAAGAGCCAGGCTGGTGAGATCGATATGGTTGAACTCGGTCATGCGAAAGAAGGTGTGGAAGAAGATATCTTCAATTATGCGATCGCCTTTGACCGGAATAATCGGGAACCCCTCTTCTATGAGTCTTATCCGGGCAGCATCGTGGATGTATCGCAGCTCCAGCATACCCTGAAAAAAGCGAAAAGCTATGGCTATGAGCACAGTGGATTTATCCTGGACCGGGGATATTTCTGTAAGGAAAATATCCGTTTCATGGATGATAACGGGTATGACTTTGTGATCATGGTGAAAGGGATGAAAAGCCTGGTCAGTGAGATGGTCCTGGAAGCCCGGGGAACATTCGAAAATGACCGGCGCAACAGTATCCGTGCCTTTAAGGTCAGCGGTACTACCATAAAGAGAAGGCTGTATGCAACGGACAAGAAAGAGCGATATTTCCATATCTACTATGACGATGGAAAGAAAGCTTCCGACAGGGAAAAATTTGAAGAAAAAATAGACCGGATGGGAAAAAAACTCCGGGAGCTGATGGGAGAGCCTGTTCATCCGGGAGGGGATTATAAAAAGTACTTTGATCTGGTGTTCTGGCACGAAGGACTCGAGGATGAAAAGTTTATGTCAGGGATCGAACGGACGGAAGTGATCAACCGGGAGATTCAGCTGTGCGGATATTTCGTGATTGTAACATCGGCGAAAATGTCCGCAGAGGAAGCTCTTGTTCTGTATAGGAGCCGGGATGCTTCAGAGAAAACATTCCGTGCGGATAAATCATACCTCGGAGCCCATTGCGAACGGGTATACTCGAACGAATCGGTTGATACAAAGATCTTTATTGGATTCGTGGCAACCATCATTCGGAGCAGGATCTACACTCTTCTGAAAGAGGAGCTGGCAAGGCTGGATAAAAAACCGAATTACATGACAGTGCCTGCGGCAATCAGGGAACTGGAAAAAATCGAGATGCTGAAGGGCGCGGATAACGAATACAATCTGGATTATGCAGTGACAGCTACACAAAAGACGATCCTGAAGGCATTTGACATGACCGCAGACAACATCCACAGGCAGGCCAGGGGACTCAGCACGGATCTTGCAAGAATTGAAGTTGAGGCTTTAGAAAAGCAGGCTGCAACCCCGGCGGAAGGGAGTGAATAAGAGAAATGGCGAGAAGAACGATCACGTTGGATGAGAAAATAAAGAAGGCAGAAGCCGTAGTGGCATCGACGAAAGCAAAGTATGATGCCGCTCTTGATGAACTGGAAAAGCTCGTAACGAAGAGGAAACAATTGGATGATAAGAAGGTTTTGGAAGCCTATCATGCCGGCGACAAGACCGCGGATGAGATTGTTGCATTTATCCAGTCTGCTCACAAACAGGAGGAGTAAAACCATGTCAAACATTTATGAAGACCTTGGGGAGCTGATGGGAGATCTGGAATTCGGAGAGACCCTGCTTGAAACAATGGTACTAAACGGACGCAATGAAAAGGCGAACCGATATCTTCGAGAGGCTGCTTTGGAAATCAGGCATGCACTGTCTGATCTGTCAGATGCACTATTTGAGATCACTACATCTCCCGAAGATACCGGTTATGATGATCTTGATTGACGGCGAGATTAAAAGAGGGTTAAAAATCATAGGAAGTTAAGGCTCATATTTCAATTGACAAACAGTCGGTTTAGATGGAATATTTAATTGAAATTCGGCAGAAATACAAAACGCCGAAAATAAATTAAATGAAATTGAGGTGGAAAAGATGGCAGGTACAGCAATACTTCCTGAAGATCAGAAGATCTTTTCCATGCAGGAGCTTAAAAGTAAGGGCTTCTCACAGTATAAGGTCAGTAAGCTGGTCAGTGAAGGAAAACTTATAAAACTGAATAAGAGCTATTACGAGAACGCAGAGTATCGTGGTGAGGAATCGGACTTCTATTATACTGAGGCCTATGCGCCAAAGGGTGTGATCTGTCTGCTCAGTGCTGCGGTTTACTATCATCTGACAACGTACATTCCGGATGCAGTCGATGTTGCCATTCCGAGGAAGGCAAAGGTCTCTACTATGCCGGACTGGCCGCAGATGAATGTCCATCATTATACCGATGACAGGCATGAGCTGGGCGTTACTACGGTCAAGGAAGGCAAGAATGAATTCCAGATCTATGATATGGAAAAGACCGTCGTGGATATTGTGTTTTACAGAGAAAAGGTCGGGATTGAGGAAACAAAGGAGATCCTTGTGACCTATCTGCAGAGGAAAGACCGGAATCTGAACCGGCTTCTGAAATATGCAGAACTGATGAAATGTGATAAAGCGATGAGACAATATCTGGAGGTGCTCGTATGATAAGTGCAATATCTGTAAAGGACAGATTGAAGAACCAGGCGGTTGCCGGTGGAAAGACATTTCAGGAAGCATTGACGGCGTATGGGTTGGAAAGAACTGTATACAGACTGTCGGTGTCGGAATATGTGG
>JAZNHY010000264.1:0-4987 GCA_045577235.1 Lachnospiraceae bacterium | reverse complement strand
CTTACCACCCTGCAGGCGGTCATCATTTCCCTGACCAATGTGACCAGCGCCGGCCAGTTTGCCGGTCTGGATATCATCTTTGCACAGGGCACACTGTGGGAGATGGCACTGACTCAGCTGACCATCAACCTGCGCTACATGCTGATGAGCTTTTCCATTTCGCAGAAACTGGATCAGAAATCCGCATTTTTCCACCGCTTCATCATGGCGCATGGCATGACGGACGAGATCTTTGGTGTCAGTGCGGCAACGCCGGGCAGGGTATCGCCGTACTTCTTCTACGGGGCGATGCTGGTAGCCATCCCGGGCTGGACCATCGGAACGCTGGTGGGCGGCATTGCCGGATCCATCCTGCCGAATATTGTGATCAGCGCGCTGAGCGTGGCCATCTATGGCATGTTCCTGGCCATTATCATCCCGCCGGCCAAGAAGAATAAGACACTCGTCTGGGTCATCCTGCTGGCGATGGCTCTGAGTGCGTGCTTTACTTATATTCCAGGGGTCAATAAGATCTCCAGAGGATTTGCGATCATTATTGTAACGGTTGTTGTGGCAGGGCTGGCCAGTGTGCTGCGGCCGATCAAGGAGGAGAGGCAATGAACGTGTATCTTTATGTCATCGTCATGGCCGGCGTCACCTACCTGGTCCGTATGCTTCCGCTGGTTCTGGCAAGAAAAGAGATCAAAAACCGGTATATCAAATCGTTCCTGTTTTATGTGCCTTATGCCTGCCTGGCGGCGATGACATTCCCGGCCATCTTAAGCTCGACAGACTACCTGATCTCGGCCATCGTGGGCTTTGCTGTTGCCATCTTGCTGGCATATCTGGAAAAGAGTATGATTATCGTAGCAGTAGCGGCGTGCGCGGCAGTTTTTGTGTGCGAGCAGATCATCCGCTGGATCGCGTAGCGGCTGCATAGGGTAATATATAAAAGGAGTACATTATGGCAAAAGTAGTGAAATATACAATGCCGAAGAAGAAAAAAAGTCCGGTGGCAAAAGTCTTTACCATCATTGGCATTATCGTTGCGGCGATCATTGTGGTCGCGGCTGCATATGTCGCATATGTGTTTATTGATTTCCAACGGATCGATGACAATCTGGTGATCACAGCTTATGGCGAGACAGAGCAGGAGAAGTTTTCGACTGGGAAGGAAATGACCATCATCAGCTATAACATTGGCTTTGGTGCGTACAGCGATGATTACACCTTCTTCATGGACGGCGGTAAAGAAAGCTGGGCATTTTCCAAGGAAGCAGTGTACGAGAATATCGACGGAGCAATGAGCGTGATGGGCAGATTTGATCCGGAAATCGCGTTGTTCCAGGAGGTCGACTTTGATGGCACAAGATCCTATCATATCGATGAGATTGAGCTGGTACAAAATGCGATGTGGGAACTTGGCGATTATGCTGCATTGTTCGCACAGAACTATGACAGCCCGTTCCTGATGTATCCGATCACACAGCCGCATGGCAAAAACAAAGCCGGCATTATGACTTTCTCAAAGGCAAAAATCACGGATGGACTGCGCAGGAGCCTGCCTATAGAAGAAGGTCTTTCCAAAGTGCTCGATCTTGACCGCTGCTACTCGAAGGCACGCATTCCGGTTGAGAACGGCAAAGAACTGGTTGTTTACAATATGCATCTTTCTGCGTATACCGCAAAAGCCGAGACGGCGGAGATCCAGCTGGGGATGGTCGTGCAGGATATGCAGGCAGAATATGATAAAGGGAATTACTGCATCGCCGGCGGCGATTTTAACCGCGATCTTTTAGGAAATTCGCCCGCGATCTTCCATACAGACAGGCTGGATGACAACTGGGCTCAGCCGGTGAATATGTCTCTGTTTACGGATGATATCACCCTCGTGGCTCCGTACCAGGAGACAGAAAGAGCTGCATCCTGCCGGAATCCGAATAAGCCGTTTAAGAAGGGTGATTTTGTGGTAACGGTTGATGGCTTTATTGTTTCAGCAAATGTCGAAGTGACCTATGCGAACGTCATTGAGACCGGGTTTAAGTATTCAGACCATAACCCAGTGTGGATGAAATTTAAACTGAAATAAAACTTGAAGATACGATTGACAAACGGGCCAACTTAGGGTATATTATCCCTTGCGTCAAGCGACGTACTTGCGATAGTGGCGTAGTTGGTAACGCGCGACCTTGCCAAGGTCGAGACCGCGGGTTCGAGCCCCGTCTATCGCTCATAAAAAAGGACATCCTGTTGGATGTCCTTTTTTGTTGTGTCAGAAAAGTCCGAAAGGTCTTTTCTGTAAAACACTATTCAATATATGAACATAATGAGACGATTAAATCAGCACATGTGCTCTGTACGGGTGATGAAGTCATCCTGAAGAGCTTTGCTTACCTCTACGAAGAAGACCGAGAATCCGGCAATGCGGACGATAAGGTCCGAATGCTGATCCGGATGCACCTGTGCATCACGCAGAGTATCTGTCGAAACGACATTGAACTGTACCTGCATGCCTCCCTCGTCAAAATAGGTAGCTATCATGGCTTCGAGTTTTTCGTCACCGCCCTCGCCCTGCAGCGCAACCGGTGAGAAGCGGATATTGAGCATATCGCCGTTGCCCAGTTTGTAGTGAGGAAGTTTTGCAGCGGAATGCAGATATGCGGTAGGGCCTTCCTTGTCGTAGCCCTGTCTCGGCGAGATCGCCTCGGCGAGAGGCTCGCCGGTGCTGCGTCCGTCAGGAGTTGCCCATGTCTGCTTGCCGTATGCGAGGTGCGTGGTGACGGTAAATGTGCCGCCGCGCCACTTACCGCGGAATCCGCTGACTCCGTTGTTTATGTAATCGGTATATACGCCCAGAGCCCATGCACCCAGCTGGTCGACTTCGTCGATATTGTTGCCGTAGTGTGCCATTCTGTGGCAGATGTATTCCTTCATCTCCTCATAGCCTTCCCAGTTTGCACATAGAGCATCGTAAAGCTGGCGAGCGGTGTACTTCTTCTCTTCGAACACAAGCTTCTTGATGCAGTACAGACTGTCGGCAACATTGCCGGTGCCGACCACGGTAACGCCGGTGGAATTATACTTAGCGCCGCCCTTCAGAACGTCCATGCCACTTTCCATGCAGCCTTCCATCGTAGCGGAAACGACAACGGATGGGAAATAGGTGCTGTAGATCATTTCATAGAAGTTGACGAAAGTCACATGCCAGTCGAGGAAGTATTTCATCTGTTTTACATAAGCTTCCTGGAATTCCTCGAAACTCTTATAGTCGTAAAGATAGCCGGTGCGGAGACCTGCATCGCATCCGGTCAACGGGTTGTGGCCGTTGTGGATCGTCATGTTCAGTATGCCGAGCAAGTTGCAGAAGCTCTCACCGCCGGAGCTGCCGCAGGCAGCCCATTCAAAGCCGCATCCTGCAGGCTCGACGCAGCCGATGATACAGTAATCCAGAGCGTCCTCGTGAGACAGACCGCGCTCCTCGAGAGCAGGGACGATGATATCGTCGTTCTCAAATGCAGGCATGCCTCCTGCCACCTTGGAGGACTCAATGGCGTTCTCCCAAACTTCCTTCGGCGTATTCTTGTGGATACGCACGGAGCAGGATGGAATGGTGATATAAAGTCTGGCATAGGTTTGGAGGAGCATGATGGTCATAGGGTTGGTGGCATCATGGCCCTTGCGGTCCTGTCCGCCGACGGAGAAGTGATGTCCGCCGCACTCATAGTGCCATCTCGCAATGTCGCCTTCCTTCTTCAAGCCGGCGCCTGTAGGGCTGCCGGAGACTTGGGCATCCTTCATCTTCTTGGTTGTACCGAAGAACTGGACGAAGAAATCGCCGAGTTTCAGAATGAAGGCGTCAGTCAGTTCCTGAGCACGCTCCTTGGTGATGGTTCCAGCGTCGAGTTCCTTCTGGAGCAGTCCACCGCAGTACTGGTCGATTCTGCCCAGGGTCACGCCGTGAGCCTGACCGTCTGCGTGGAGCATGCCCTGATAAAGTAAGATAGCCTGCATAGCTTCCCAGTAAGTCCGGGCAGGATTTTCTGCGATCCAGTAGAGGCCTTCAGCCATTGCCTCCAGTTCCGCCTTGCGTTCGCCGGTATATTTCTTTGCTTCCTCGGCGGTAAGGTCAGCCCAACGGGTCGTGTAGAGCATAGCTGCTTCAGCGACCTTCTTGATGGAGCGCCAGGTGGTGAATTTGTAGGCGTTGTCTCCGAAGCACTTGCCCATGATGGAATCCATATGCGCCTGGGCCTCGTCGGCGATGTATTTCCATCCCTTGTCAACGACCTTCTTGTAGTTGGCGCAGAAATGCCCCTGTGGCATGGTGGCAGTGCTGGTAGCTGGACGGTCGCCGAAAGAGATGCAGTTGTTGCCCTTGAGCGCCCAGATTTCATCTGACAGAGCCTTCACAACGCGGGCGCTGAAAGTCTTGTCCTTCCAGTACTTGACGGCGTCTCTGTAGATTTCGCGATCTTCGTCGGTGATGTACAGGAAGCAGCCAGGGGTCTGGCAGTCCTCCTTAAAGTCTTCATCAGGCTGATTCACGACAGCATCGATCCAGCCGGTGCCCCACTCGATGTAGTTGCAGGCGGCTCTCCACTCGCGGCCGATATTGCCGACAAACATGGCGTCCTCTTCGATGCACAGAGTCTTATCACGGGCCCATGCATAGAGGCAGCCGGCGCGCTTTATCTGCTCGACCTCATCCTCGTGTTCCTTATAATACTGCGTGTAGATCTTGGTTCTTTCAGCGTCGAGAATCACGTGACCGTAGTCATGCTCTCTTCTGCGGTCTTTTATCTGCTGGATTCTCGGGCTGATTGGGGATTTCTGATACATGTTTTTAATCTCCTTCTCCTTCTGTGCTTGATTTTATCTGTGCTTAATAAATACCTTTATTGTTTAAATAATATCATTTTTGATGGGGAAAAAGCAATGTTTTAGCTGTTGTATTTTTACAGGTGTATTTAAAGGAAAAAAGAAGATGATTATAATAACAGAGAGGCTT
>JAZNHY010000263.1:0-3120 GCA_045577235.1 Lachnospiraceae bacterium | reverse complement strand
AATGCACCGCTTGCCAGCATGGCACCCGGGAACATCTGGAAGAATTTGTTTTTCTTCGCCGGAAAGATCGAATACATTGTCATAAATAAGATCAACAAGACAAATAAAGCGATCAGGACACGGCGTCTAAGGATAAACATAATCACTCGAAGGAAATTACCCATATAGGCAAACGTGTTCAGAAGATGATTATAAATGATCGATCCGAAGACCAACATGATCATAATGACGATGAAGGCGATCACAAGCACGAACGTATACAGACAGGACAAAAGCCGCACCCGGACCCAGCTCCGGTGATCCCTGATATTAAAACAGATATTGATACCTCGGATCATAGACATAACGCCTTTTGATGCAGACCAGATACCACCGAGTGCAGAAACAAGGATAAGGGTAGTGCCGGCTGTGTTTGAAAAGATCTCTTCTGTGATCTGTCGAATGATTGGGAAAATAGCATCCGGAAGCAGAAATTCAATCCGCGCGATCAAAAACTCTTCTGTTAAAGGCGTATATTTGATGACTGTAGCTATAAGAATCAGAAAAGGGAAAATAGATAAAATCATAAAGAAAGCAGAAGACGCGGAGTAGTTATAGATCCGGTCTTTTCCGATTTTCTGAAAAAAACTCTTCACATACAAATAACTTTTTGTAAGCATGGCAAAAATTATAGTAAATTTTCATAGTAAAAGCAACTGAATTGTGTTATAACCTACTATGAATGTTTATGTGTAAAAATATTATATATAGAGGGAATAAGACATGAAAGACAAATTAGCGAAAATCAGACTTGAGGCAATTGAGAAGATCAAAAACGCCAAGTCGATGGAGACTCTGAATGAACTGAAAGTCGCTTATCTTGGTAAAAAGGGACAAATGACGGAAGTTCTGAAAGGTATGAAGAATGTTGAGGCATCGGAGCGGCCTGTCATTGGACAAATGGTCAACGATACCCGTAATGAGATCGAAAGCTGTTTCGAAGAGATGCAGAACGCACTGGAGAGCGCACTTCTGGATGCCAAGGTCAAGGCAGAAACAATCGATGTTACACTTCCGGGTAAAACAAAAGATCTGGGACATGAACATCCGTGCAACCTAATCCTGAAAGAAGTCGAAGACATCTTTATCGGCATGGGCTATGAAGTTGTATCAGGACCTGAGGTAGAGTATGACTATTACAACTTTGAAGCGTTAAATATTCCTGCAAATCACCCTGCAAAGGACGAGCAGGATACCTTCTATATTAATAACGACATATTACTTCGTACGCAGACATCTTCTGTGCAGATCCACGAAATGGAAAAAGGTGTGCTGCCTATCCGTATGATCGCACCGGGAAGAGTGTTCCGCGCTGACGAAGTAGATGCAACTCACTCCCCATGCTTCCATCAGATCGAAGGTCTGGTAGTTGATAAGGGAATCACATTTGCAGATCTGAAGGGTACATTAGATGAATTTGCAAAACGGTTTTTCGGTCCGGACACAAAAACCAAATTCCGGCCGCATCATTTCCCGTTTACCGAGCCAAGCGCAGAAGTAGATGTTTCCTGCTTCAAATGCGGCGGAAAAGGATGCCGGTTCTGTAAAGGCGAAGGTTGGATCGAGATCTTAGGCTGCGGCATGGTGCATCCGCACGTGCTTGAAATGGTCGGGATCGATCCGAACGAGTATTCCGGATTTGCTTTCGGTATGGGCCTGGAGAGACTGACCCTTCTGAAATGTGAAATTGATGACATGCGGTTATTATATGAAAACGACTATCGTTTCCTGAAACAGTTCTAAAGAAAGGAGAGAAAGAATGAACGCATCATTATCTTGGATCAAAGCATATGTACCGGATCTGAAAGCGGATTATCAGGAATTTCGGGATGCCATGACGCTCTCCGGAACAAAAGTGGAGGGATATACACAATTTGATAAAGATCTGGATAAGATCGTGATCGGACAGATCACCAAGATCGATCCTCATCCAGACGCAGATAAACTGGTCGTCTGCCAGGTCAATTTGGGGAATGAATCTGTACAGATCGTGACTGGCGCTTCAAATGTTTTTGAAGGAGCTAAAATCCCGGTCGTTACAGACGGAGGAAAAGTAGCTGGTGGCCACGATGGCAAAATGACAGAAGGTGGCATCAAGATCAAAGCCGGAAAATTAAGAGGAGTGGATTCCTTTGGTATGATGTGCTCCATCGAGGAGTTAGGCTCCACCCGTGAAATGTATCCGGACGCAGCTGAAAACGGCATTTATATCCTTCCGGAAGATGCACCGTTGGGCGGCGATGCCATTGAATATCTTGGCCTTCATGATGCCAATTATGAATTTGAGATCACATCCAACCGTGTGGACTGCTACAGCGTGCTCGGAATTGCAAGAGAAGCAGCAGCAACGTTCCGTCTTCCATTCCACGGGGTGGAACCGGTTATTCAAAAAACAGTGGATGACATTCATGATTACCTGCAGGTAGAAGTAGAGGACAAGGATCTTTGCCCACGCTATACATGTATGATGGTTAAAAACATCCGCCTGGCGCCATCGCCAAAATGGCTGCAGAGACGTCTGGCAAGCAACGGCATCCGTCCGATCAACAATGTAGTTGACATCACGAACTATGTCATGGAAGAGTTCGGTCAGCCGATGCATGCTTTTGATTATGATACGATCCGCGGCAAAAAGATTATCGTCAAACGTGCGAATGACGGAGACACATTCGTCACACTGGACGGACAGGAACGTAAACTGGATAAAGATATTCTGATGATCAATGATGCAGTTGGCCCAATCGGTATTGCCGGCATCATGGGCGGCGAAGAGTCCAAGATCACAGATGATGTTAAGACCCTGGTATTTGAAAGCGCATGCTTTGACGGCACCAATAACCGTCTGTCAGCAAAACGACTTGGAATGCGTACAGATGCATCTGGCAAATATGAGAAAGGCCTGGATCCGAATAATGCCTATCCGGCGTTGCTCCGTGCATGTCAGCTGATCGAAGAACTGGATGCAGGCGATGTCATTGGCGGCGTGATCGATCTTTATCCGGAACCAGTAGCTGAAAAACAGATCGCATTTGAACCGGAGCGGATCAATGCATATCTGGGTACAGATATCGATGAAGAAAC
>JAZNHY010000262.1:0-2192 GCA_045577235.1 Lachnospiraceae bacterium | reverse complement strand
ATTAGGATGCAGGGCACAGGAAGGCTGAACCCGGAACGCAGGATGATTTCAGAAAAGGAGGGATGCGGTTTGAAGATCTGGTTTACCATTACCGGCATGAGCCACTACCACGGCGATTTGATCTATGTCTATGACAACTCGAGTTTACAAACTGAATCTCAATCGCCAAGAGCAAGCCCCAGTAATTGCCATTGACAATATTTCGGTCAACCGATATAATGAGGATGAGGAGGTGTGAACATGAAAATCAATGCGTTCTTAGCGCAAAGAAACATGACGCAATACCGCTTGGCAAAATTGGCAGGATTACCCAATGCTACGATCAGCGATATTTGCAGCGGCAAAGCAAAGATCGAAAAGTGTTCTGCGGAAACGCTGTACAAGATTGCTCGTGTGCTGGGCGTAAGCATGGAAGACTTGATCATCGAACAAATGGAATCACAATCCATGCGCAGAAGCACCTTCGATGTATTCAAAAGCAATGTATGCCATCAGGTGAAGGATCAGGGTGATCTGGATTTTATCATCCAAACCTTGGAAAGCGGTATCATTCGTCAATATGCAGATCAAGGATGGTATGCGGAATGCTTATACCTGCTGGCTATGGTAGATTATCTGTCTCGCGAGAACGGTCTCCCGCTCTGTAACGATTATGATGATCTCCGTCAGATGAGGCTGCAAGCTCCGCTTTATCCGTTCAGTGTTGTTATCGCAGATGCCATCACCAACGATCAGCAGCGGATGAAAGCCAGTATGCAGCAGGCAATCCCTGAATTCAGACGGTTCAATATCATTGAAAGTGAGGTAAGGAATGTTGTCTGAGCGGTCTTTTACCACAGAGAACATCGACTTTTACCTGCGCGAGTTGGCGAAAGCCTATAAGAAAATGGGTGGTAAGGATACGCCCGCTGAAATTATCCTGATCGGTGGTGCCGCGATCCTTGCAAACTATGGTTTCCGGGAAATGACATACGACATGGATGCCATTATCAATGCTTCCTCTGCCATGAATGATGCAATTCGGCGTGTTGGCGATGAATATCAACTGCCTGTTGGATGGCTGAATACTGATTTTCGTCACACAAAATCCTTCACACCCAAGCTGATCCAGTTTTCAAAGTACTACAAGACTTTTTCGGGCATCCTTTCCGTTCGCACCATAACGGGCGAGTACCTGATCGCCATGAAAATGGTATCAGCAAGGCAATACAAGAACGACCTTTCTGATATTGTGGGTATTGTAGGTGAACATCAGCACAACAATAACCCGCTCACCTTAGAGCAGATTGATCGCGCGGTTTGTGAATTGTATGGCTCTTGGTCCGTAATTGAACCTGATACAAGGCAGCTTCTGGAACGGGTGCTCGCACTGCCAGATGCCTTTGCTGTTTACCAAGAATACCGAAATGCCGAACTAGAAGCGAAGGACTTGCTTGTGGCGTTTGAGAAGAAGTATCCCACGGTACTGCAAGAAAGCAATCTGAAAGACATTCTACAACAGGCAAGAAAAAAGAAACGAGAGGAAACACGTTAAATCAGTTTGACAACTTCTTTGATCTGTACCGGCTCATCTTCAGATATGCAATTAATAATCCAAGGATCATAAAATCCCGCTGGAACACTGATTAATTGCCCATTGATCACAGCTCGAAGTTGAGCATTTTCTTTCTTCAGCTTGTCCCATACTTTAGCGTTTTCTTTAATCTCTTCCTTCGGAAGCAATCTCGTATTTTCGACTGCTTCTTTGATTGCTGCCTCAGACATCTGGTTCCAACTGGTTACCTTCCTCGTTTCTCCATCTAATACAACTGTTTCTGGTAACTTTACAGAGTAAAAATCCTGATCATAATCTGCCAGATAAGAGCAAAGATGATAAAAACCACACATGAATGCCTGCAATCACTGCAGCGGAATATTGTTGTCTTTCATTACACTTCTCATAATCTGAGGAGCGTACAGCATCACGGTCTGACAAAACTCGTCATAGCCCGTTTTTCCCATCGCGGACATCAGATCCGGCAGGTCGTCAATAGCCCTGAGGAATCCGGAGCGCTGCTCACGGGGAACCCTGCACAGAACGAACCGAAAGGGAGCCTCAACATCTTCCTCCTCGAGCTCTCCCAGGATCGTCACATCAACATGCTCACGAGCGAACAGAAAATCCGCCAAGTGCTCCTCCGTATCAAAATATG
>JAZNHY010000261.1:0-4513 GCA_045577235.1 Lachnospiraceae bacterium | reverse complement strand
CTTCGCGGGTTTGAGGAAGACCTGCGGGAAAGTCTGCTTGCCTTTACCAGCGGCGGTCCGCACAAAGTTCTGGAAAAGATGAAAGAAGTATGGGGATTCTACTGCTATAACTTTGAAAATCCGGAAAAGCTTTTGAAAAAGATCCGAAAAGCGCAGACCCTGGATGCCTATCTATCTGTAATCCGCGAAGTGTTCCGTTAAAATTACTCTCGATTTGACAAAATGATTTCAATTATTCTCCTCAAGAAGCTTTTTCATGTGGAGAATAATTTTTTAAATCAAAAATTGTTCTTGCGTTGGCCAACTTAATTCAATTACTCTCCCAGAGAGGGGTTGTCCTTTCCAAGAATAATATTTTGAAGGCAAAAACACGGAAAAACCGTCATTTTCATCTTATAGCGGCAGATATTTCACCGGAGAATAATGTTCTGGTGCATAAATTATTCTCCAGGAAAATGAGAGCTCAAATAAGAATAATTAGAAAACGGGAAGTCCGATTATTCGGACTTCCCGCCAATTATACTTTTTCTATATGTTTTACATCAGCTGTTTTTTTAGATATCCGCCTGCATGAGATGTTATCTTATGCGAACGGATTCTCTGTCGGATACAACACGCCCTTCGGCTGGTTGTAAGCGATGTCTGCAACTCCCATGAACTTAAAAATCTCGAACAATGCTTTTCCGTAATGGCCGAACGCAACTGCGCCGTGATGCGGGAATCTCTTCTGGATCAGTACATGACGGTAGAAGCGTCCCATTTCCGGGATGGCAAATACGCCGCGCCCGCCAAAGCTGTTCGTCTCGACAGGAAGAACTTCGCCTTCTGCGATATAGCTTCTGAGCACGCCTTCGGAATCACACTGCAGACGGTAGAATGTGATATCCCCTGCTGCGATGTCGCCCTCTAAAGTTCCTCTTGTGAAATCCGGATCGGATCCTTCCGGCTCAAGCAGACGATGCTGGATCAGCTGATATTTGATCGCTCTGTCTGCACACATCTTGCATGCAGGAGTATTGCCGCAGTGGAATCCCATAAAGGTATCCGTCAGTGCATAGTCGATTTTTCCTTTGATCGATGCTTCCCACATAGATGCCGGTACGGAGTTGTTGATATCAAGGAGTGTCACGGCATCTTCGCTGACGCAGGCACCAATATACTCGCTCAACGCACCATAGATATCGACTTCGCAGGAAACCGGGATGCCGCGGCTTGCTAGACGGCTGTTGACATAGCACGGTTCAAATCCGAACTGCTCCGGGAATGCCGGCCAGCATTTATCTGCAAATGCCACATACTTGCGCGCCCCTTTGTGTGCCTCTGCCCAGTCAAGCAATGTCAGCTCAAACTGTGCCATACGTGGGAGCATCTCCGGATAAGCATTTCCGGTCACGCCCAGCTCTTTTGCCATGTCATCGCAGACTTCCTGAATTCTAGGATCGTTGGCATGTGCTTTGAATGAGACCAGAAGATCCAGCTCGGAATTTTCTTCGATCTCGACGCCAAGTTCGTAAAGCCCTTTGATTGGTGCGTTGCAGGCAAAGAAGTCCTGTGGTCTCGGACCAAAGGTGATGATCTTCAGATCTTTCAGTCCCAGGATCCCTCTTGCAACCGGAATGAAATCTTTGATCATTGCCGCAATATCTTCTGCGGTTCCGACCGGATATTCCGGAATGTATGCTTTGATCTTCCGCATGCCCAGATTGTAAGAGCAGTTCAGCATACCACAATAAGCATCGCCGCGGCCATCGATCAGATCGCCGTCACCTTCTGCTGCTGCCACAAACATGCACGGTCCGTGAAAACGTTTTGCGATCAATGTCTCCGGTGTTTCCGGACCAAAGTTGCCAAGGAATACAACAAGTGCATTGACGCCTGCCTTCCGGACATCGTCCACTGCTGCGATCATATCCTTTTCATTTTCAACGGTGACTTTGCATTCATAAATATCACCATCATATGCTTTTACGATGTTCTCTCTTCTTGCGATCGAAAGTCCGATCGGGAAGCAGTCTCTGCTGACTGCGATGATCCCCAATTTTACCTCAGGTATGTTTTTCATGATCTCCTCCTCTATCATTCTTTTCTTATCGAAAATGTTTTTTGCTCACGATGACACTGCTGCCAGGTCCTATGTTTCCTGTTAGAAATCGAACTGGTATTTCGTTATATATGTATATTGCTCGCCGGCTTTCACAACCGTAGATGGGAACTGCGGGAAGTTTGGTGCGCATGGATAAGCTTCCGGCTCCAATGCGATGCCGTTCGGATTACCGCTGAACAGCTGAACAGCAATCTGGTTGGTCGTCATCGTCATCTTCAAATTGTTTGCTTCCGATGCCAAGCACACCTGCGGAGCTAATGTCTCTACATCCTTGCCGCATGCATCGTCCGCAAATACCAGACAATTATCAAAGCATTTATACATGGAAAGGCGCGGGTCTTTATTATCAATTCCTTTTGGCTCGCGAAAATCATAGACCGTGCCTTCTACGCTCAGCACATTACCTGTTGGGCAGACTTCCTCGTTGCCTTCCAGATAGCGGTCTGCATTGACCTGCAGTTTTTGGTCCTCACCGAAGTTCCAGTAGGTGTGGTTGGTCAGGTTCAGGATCGTATCCGCATCCGGAACCGCCTCATAAAGCATAGTAAAAACATTGTCCTCATCAATGGAATAAGTCAGCGTGAAATCTACATTTCCCGGGAACCCTTCCTCTCCATCCGGACTGTGGTATGTCAGGACCACTTTATTTTCTGTCTGCTCTTTCAGGGCAAATTCTGTCTTTGCCAGCACGCCATGCAGATGATTACCGTGATCATTTTCCGGCAGCTGATAGGTCTTGCCGTTCAGTTCAAACTGGGATTTTAAGATCCGATTGCCAAACCTTCCTACAAACGCCCCGTAAAAACCAAAGTTCTTTTCATAGTCTTCCAAGGCCGGATGCGTTGCAACAACGCTTTTACCGTTCACGCGAAAATCCTTCAAGATGCTCCCCCGGTCCAAAATCTCTGCGCATAATCCTTTGGAATTCTGAATTGTAAATACCTTCATAATGACTCCTTTTATAAACTTTTTATAAAATGTTCGATCCTGCCTAATGCTGTTTTCAGCTCAGACATAGAATAAGCATAACTGATTCGGATAAATCCCTCGCCGCAGGCACCAAAGGCTGTGCCAGGCACAACGGCAAGTTTTTCCTGCTCCAGAAGTTTTGTCGCAAATTCCTCACTGGTCATACCCAGTTTCTCTATGCTCGGGAAAACATAAAATGCGCCGAACGGTTCAAAGCACGGAAGACCCATCTGCCGCAATGATGCCACCAGATAACGACGGCGCTGATTATAGCTTTCCTTCATAGCTTCCACATCCTCATCCCCGCTTCGCAGAGCCTCGATTCCTGCATACTGCGATGTCGTAGGCGCGCACATGATCGCAAACTGATGGAGTTTGGTGATCTGGCTCAGGATGACAGCTGGTCCCGTTACGAATCCAAGTCTCCACCCCGTCATAGCATAAGCTTTGGAGAATCCATTGATCACAACGGTCCGTTCAAACATACCCGGCATTTCCGCGATCGTGACATGTGGTTTGCCTGTATAAGTAAGTGCCCCGTAAATCTCATCACTGATCACAAAGATATCTTTTTCCACACAGATCTTTGCGATCTTTTCCAGATCCTCGCGTTCCATGACGGCACCGGTCGGATTGTTCGGGAATGCCAGCATTAAGATTTTTGTTTTCTCTGTAATGGCATCCAGAAGCTCTTCCGGTGTCAGGCGGAATTCATTTTCTGCTTTCAGCGGAATGGTGACCGGCACTGCACCTGCCAGAAGTGCACATGGCACATAGCTGACATAGCATGGTTCCGGAATGATCACTTCATCGCCCGGATCACACATGGCGCGAAGTGCCATATCGATTGCTTCACTTCCTCCAACTGTGATCAGAACCTCTGTCTTTGGATCATAGGTCAGGAAATGTTTTCTCTGATAATAATTTGCAACCTCCTGTCTTAATTCCATCAGGCCTGCGTTGGAGGTATAAAACGTGCGGCCCTTTTCAAGAGAATAAATGCCTGCTTCACGGACATGCCAAGGTGTATCAAAATCCGGTTCGCCAACACCCAGGGAGATAGCGTCCGGCATTTCTGCTACGACATCAAAGAATTTCCGGATTCCGGAAGGCTGTAGTTCTCTTGCTGTTTTGGAAATCGGATCTCTCAAAATGACATTCTCTCCCTTTCATCTTTTTTCGGTTTGCCTAAGACTGCACCGTAATCTTTGTAGCGCTTCATGATAAAGTGTGTAGCAGTTCCACTGACAAACTCTACCGGGCTGAGCTTGCTGGAAACAAAGTTTGCCACCTGGCGCATCGTCTTACCTTCCAGTAAGATCAGGAAATCATATCTTCCGGATATAAGATAGCAGAATTTGACTTCATCAAATTTATAGATTCGTTCCGCAATGGCATCAAAGCCCATGTCCCTCTGTGTGTTGACATTAACTTCGATCA